>JAIBAQ010000015.1 GCA_019695095.1 Candidatus Hydrogenedentota bacterium | reverse complement strand
AGAGCGACCTGATTGTTCCCACTGCGGATGGATTCGTAAGTCTTTATATAGCGCGGGGTAGCGCGATTAAATCGTAAGGAGTGACCGTGAGAAAAGTACTGGTGACTGGGGCGGCGGGATTCATCGGATCTTCGGTTACCGACGCTTTATTGGCAAGGGGTGATCGTGTCATTGGTGTGGACAATTTCGACACGTTCTACGACCCCGGTGTAAAGCGAAGGAACCTCGCCGGGGCATTGACCTCGGAGCGATTCTCACTCCATGAACTGGATATCCGCGACCAGCAGACTCTCGAAACCGTCTTCGAGTCCGAACGGCCCGACGTAGTCGTCCATCTTGCGGCGCGCGCCGGGGTACGTCCCTCGCTGGAGGACCCCAACCTCTACCACTCGGTGAACATCATCGGCTCTCAAAACCTAATGGACGCCTGCCGCCGGCACCCTGTTTCCCACATTGTTTTTGCGTCCAGCTCGTCCGTTTACGGTGGTCTTAAGGAAACCCCCTTCCGCGAAGACATGTTTGTGGACCGTCCCGTAAGTCCCTATGCCGCCACGAAGCGCATGAACGAACTCATGGCTCACGTGTATAATCACGTTTACTCGCAAAAGATTACCCTACTTCGCTTCTTTACCGTCTACGGCCCGCGGCAGCGCCCCGAAATGGCCATTCACAAGTTTGCACGACTCATCGATAAAAACGAGCCGATCCCCATGTTTGGGGATGGATCTTCCCGCCGGGACTACACCTACATTGAGGACATTCTGGATGGTGTTTTGAAGGCGGTGGATATGCCGTTTGAGTATGAGATATTTAACCTGGGTGAAAGCCATACCACCAGCCTCAAAGAGCTGATCGACCTCCTTTCCGAGGCCCTCGGCAAACCCGCCCAGATTAAGCAACTCCCCTTCGACAAGGCCGACATGGAAATCACCTTCGCCGACGTCTCCAAGGCGAAGACCATGCTCGGGTACGACCCCAAAACAACGATGCGGGAAGGACTGGCAAAGTTCGTGAAGTGGCTGCGAGACGCCAAGTGAGTTAGAGTGGGCTGAGCCAGACTCGGGACACGCGCTCCGAGACAAGCAGGCGTCAACTGCTTTGCTGCGGTTCCCGGGCGTGCACAACGCTCTGCGCGACGGGTTGCCCGCGCTTGACCAGCCACACTGTGACGCGGTAGAAGGCCCACGCCAGGATCAGGGAACCTAGATAACCGCCCGCCACCCAAGGCCTCGTGACGTCGTGCCGGAAACGGGGGTTCTCTGCTGCAAATCGCTCAGCGAGGTTTGGGCCAACGTGAAGGATTTGTATTATTGCGATGGCCAGTGCAATCTTACTGAAGAACTCGCGACGGCCCCTGGTCACCATTCCCGCACGCCGTACCACCGCGTGGCAAACAACCATGTGGACGGGAATCGCCGCAATCGTACCCGCCAGCAGGAGCACGCTGTGAATCAAATCGATGTCTTCCTCATCGACATTGGGGACCGGTACCGCAAAGACCAATGTTATTAAAGTCCAGGCGACGAGAGCACCCACGGTGACTCGGATGTTCTCTTTGGTCGTGTCTCGTAACAGGGCTATCCCAAAGTAAGTACTGAACGCAGCGGGGATCCAGATAAAGCTTGAGGACACTACCAGGAACAGAAGACCGATTAGGGAATGGTCATTCATCGCCGGACCCCGGAGACTGAGAAATACATATGCGATCCAGCAGCCGCCCACGATAATCGCCACGATTGCCAGCCATTTCTCTATCCCGAGGTTCTTCATATCCTCCATCCCCTGACCGTCGCCCCGTACGTCGTTCGAGGCCGAGCGACTATGCTATCACGATACCACGAAGGGGGACTCTGCGCAATCGCTGCTCGAATAACAAGGTGAGTATAGCCATGCGACTATCAGACTGACCGGAAGCCTGCCGCTACTCCCCCGCGCCGTCCAGCATCTTCAGATGGCACCGCAGCAGTTTTCCGCTTTGTTGGTCGCGTAAATGGAGTCCGTTGCCCTCGCACCAACAGTAGGCGGAGCAGTCAGCGCAGCAACCTGTCTTCGTCCAGCTTCGGTCACGCATGACCTGAAACCGGTTCTCCCAGCAATCCCAGAAGCTGTCCCGGTAGATGTTCCCTTGGATATAGTCGCCGCGCAGGCTCGGGCACGCGGAAATCGAGCCGTCGGCCAGTACCGAACCCACGTTGATGCCCGCCCTGCACCAGTAGAATGAATCACGCACGGTACCTTCATAAGCGCCCAGAAAACCCTCGCAGGAGTAGCTGGCCAGAATGGAGCCTTCTCGCCGGGTCTGCTGAATGAACTCCAGGAGGTCGCGCAGTTGCGCGCCGGAGATATCCAGCAGCGGCTCGTCTTCAGCGCGACCCTTCGGGAAGATGGTGAACAGCCTCCACCTGCGGATGCCCTTGTCGATGAGCAACTGCCTGATATCGCCCAACTCGCCATAGTTCTTCTGATTGACACACGTGACGACGTCGGACGTAAGCCCCGGGTTCCGGCCCAGTAACGTGACTGCGTTCAGAGTCCGCTCAAAGGAATCGGGACGCCGTCGCAGCCAGTTGTGGCTTTCTTCGAGGCCGTCAAGGCTGATAGTGAGCGACCGCAAACCGGAGTCCAGTAGTCTCGCGAGGCGTTCAGCGGTGAGGCTGTAGCCGTTGGAAACCATGCCCCACGGAAATCCCCGGTCGCGAAATGCCGCCCCGCATTCCTCCAAATCGTGGCGCAACAGGGGTTCGCCGCCCGTCAGGGCAAGCATGATTTTGGAAGGCCTCTGATGCTTCGCGACTTCGTCCAAGACACGGAGAAAGTCCGCCAGGGGCATATCCCGCGTTTCACTTTCCCGGCGGCAGTCGCTTCCACAATGCCGACAGCACAAATCGCACCGAAGCGTGCATTCCCAGAAGAGATAGGTGAGTTCATGCAGCGCGGTTTGCGCCCGGCGATACCGCCGGAAGATGTTCAGCGCGCCGCGCTTCAGCCACGGGACTTTGGTTGGATTCGCCGCCACGATCAGTCCGATTCAGGTTGGCAAACGGGGTTACTTGTCTAGGTTGTAGTCCACGGGCACGCCATACACGGGCACCACGCCATACTCCGGCGCCGGTCCGTACAACACGACCGGTGGACAGCCGGAAACGACAACCCCGATTGCACCCAACACAACCGTCAGAACGGCGATACGCAGAAATATCCACGCGCGCCTGGCCTTCTTTCCCCAACGTGCCGCTTGTGCTGCCATAGCAAATCCCCCTGAGTCCATGTGAAGCGAAATGCCCTTCACGTGACTCTGCTATCAAGTATACCCTTTCAGGACTTGGGTGTCACGAAGTGGCGCGGAATTGGGGACAGACCCGTCTGCGCTCACTACGTTCGCTTCGCTTGGGTCAGTCCCCCAAATCCGCTTCGCAACCCTCGGACCACACCACGCCGCGCTTGGCGATCACGGCGTTACTCGGCAACCATGTTCACTGTCTTCCCCTATCTCCGTATGCGTTGCTGACTTACGTGTTCTACCAGCATCCGTATGTCCGGTCAATAAAGGTTGGCCGGGACCCTGTTTCCATATAGAATAGACAAGGCACCGTAATTCGGTGCGCGAGTAGCAACTTAAGGGGGACTTCTGTCAGGTGTCCGGCCGTTTGTCGCGATGACGCGCGCGAATAGCTGAGACAGGAGCGTTGACATGAGACGTATCGCAGGCTCTGTGTGGAAACGTTGTCCGGTAAGCACGGCGCTTTTGCTGCTTTGTACCGCTGGTGTGTGCTTCGTGTGGTTTGCCCCACCTCTAGCCTTTGCCGAGACGGTCGTCTTCTCGGACAAACCCAACGCCGTCGAATTTCCGCCGCAGGAGGCGCAGTATGTGCGTTTCTTGGTGAAGGCTACGAGCGATGGTTCGCAACCGTGTATCGATGAACTCGAAGTCTACGGCACGGACGCGGAACAGAACTTGGCGCTCGCCTCGAAGGGCGCAAAAGCGTCGGCCTCCTCCAGCCTGAACGGGTACGCGGCACACCGGATTGAACATCTCAATGACGGACTCTACGGCAACGACAACAGTTGGATTCCCGTTGCCATGGCGGACGAATGGGCGCAGATTCAATTGCCAGCCGCCGTCTCGGTCGCGCGCGTCGTGTTTTCGCGCGACCGTAACCGCAACTATGCCGACCGCATGCCCATCGTGTTCTCCGTGCAGTTGTCCATGGACGGCCAGACGTGGACTACCGTCTCCGACGTGACGGCAACGGCGGGAGCAGTCGTTATTCGTCAGCAAAACGCGTCCGGTTTTTCGGGCGATGTGCCCAATCCACCCCCGCCGCTTCAGCGCGGCCGGGACAAAGAGACGGTGCTCTCGCAGCCTCCCCGCGACTATGCCGAACAACTTAAGCTGGCCTACTTGGGCGAAGAGCATGCATGGTTGAAGACCTACGGACGCGCGGACCTGAGCCCGCGTCTGGTACCGTACAATGGCCGCGTCAAGCAGTATCCGCGCCACGTGCTTGATGACCGACTTCCGCTCCCGCCGCTCTCGCGCGAGCCAAAGATCGACGGCCGACTCAACGACGACTGCTGGAACGAAGCGTCACGTGGTGTCGCCCGAGTGGCGTATCCCTACGATTTCGAGGCGGGTCCGCTCGTAGAAATTGCCGTCACGGCAGGTTGGTTCGAGAGCGACCTCTGTCTCGCTTTCGACTTCAGCCAGCTTCTGAGCAGTCACATTGCGGTGTTGTCGACCGCGGACGGACAAGGTTGCGGTGTACTTGTGTGCGACGGGAAGGCCCTTGCCTTCAAGCAGTACGAAGGCGGGAAGGAGTCCTCTTCCACGCCAGTGGAATGCGCATGCAATGACTCAATGACACGCTGGGAAGTCCGTTTGCCCTTCTCGCTCTTTCCTGCGTGTCAAGAGAAGGGCTTGCGCGTTGGACTCGGTATGGGAGGGCAACACACGGATCGGTTTGGGCGTCCCGTGCAGTTCACGTTCTCCAACGTGAGCATCGCGCAGGCAGGTCCTTGCTCCGAGGGGACATTCCCCGTGCGTTTTGCGATGGCCGAATCCAAGCAATCGAACGATTCCACTCCGATCAAACTTTCCGGCAACGCACTCGAGTTGGGCGACGGGATCACGCTTGCGCCGGGTGAATCGCGAGTCATCTCGTTCAAAGCCACCAAGAATGACATCGGACCCGAATGCAATCTTGAGTTCGCCGACGATCAGGGCCACGAGTATTCACTGAGCCTGCTCAGATACGATCCGTTGGAACGTACCTTGAATCTCATGAGCGCGATGGTCGATCGCTTCGCTGCCAAAGGAATCGACGTAACCAAAGAGCGCGAGCAACTAACGTCATTCCGCGAGCGGCAACGGCAATTGTCGGACTCGCTTAAACCGGACGTGACACGCGAGCGTGAGACGTTCTTCGAGGCGCGCACGGCGAAG
Source organism: Candidatus Hydrogenedentota bacterium (assembly GCA_019695095.1). Classification (NCBI taxonomy): domain Bacteria; kingdom Pseudomonadati; phylum Candidatus Hydrogenedentota; species Candidatus Hydrogenedentota bacterium. Next base: position 55,585 of record JAIBAQ010000015.1, on the reverse strand, counting down.
CGCGATCTGTTCATGCGTGAACCTGAACTCGCGCCGATGGAAGACCTCCTGTTTGCGAAGCGCATGCCGTTTGAACCGTCGCACAATTACAGTGACTTGCTGGATGCCCCGTATCGGCCCGGCGGCGCGGTTGCGACGCTGCACATCCCGCGAGACGGCGACCGGCTTGTACCCGAGCAAGCGGAGGTGAAGCACCTCTTCGAGTCTGGCGGCGGCATTGCGCGCACGCCAGCCGCGACTTTTGACTGCAGCAAGATCTACTTTGCCTACCGTCCTTCGGAAGACGGCTATTTCCACATCATGCGCATGAACGCCGACGGCAGCAATCTGACGCAACTCACCGATGGCCCGTTCCACGATTTCTGGCCATGTCCGTTACCGGACGGCGGGCTTGCGGTTATCAGTACGCGGTGTCACATGCGTTTCCTGTGCTGGCGTCCTCAAGCCTATGTCATGTTTCGCATGGACGCGGAGGGGAAGGAATTCACCCCCTTGTCGTTCGCGAACCTGAGCGAGTGGGCTCCTTCGGTCATGCGCGACGGCCGCATCATCTGGACCCGTTCCGAGTATCAGGACAAAGGCGCCGACTTTGGTCATACGCTCTGGTCGATTCATCCGGATGGCAGCAAACCGGAATTGGTCTTCGGCAATACCATCATCCAACCCAATGGTTACGCCAACGGCAGGGAAGTGCCTGGAACCAATGAGATATGCTGCACACTCATTTCTCACTTCGGTGATCTCAATGGTCCAATCGCATTGGTCGATATCGACAAAGGCCGTTTCAATCCCAAAGCGATTACCTGTCTGACGCCCGAAGTTCCTTGGCCGGGGATGTGGCCGAGCGAGGAGTGTTTCCGCGACGCGTATCCCATTGCGCGAGATTATTTCGTGTGTTCGCACGCGCCGCAATACCGTTTCGAGTTGTTTGTAATCGACCGCTTCGGTAATCGCGAACTCATCTACGGAGACCCGGCCATTTCCAGCATGTGCCCGACTGTATTCAAAGCCCAGGCACCGCCTCCGATTATTGCGCCCCAGGATACGACACAAATTGCCGAAGAGTACGGCGAGTTTATCGTGCGTGACGTATATGAAGGGATATCGCCACCCGTTGAGCGCGGGAAAGTGAAGTACCTTCGTGTGTGCGAAGAAGTGCGCGCCAATCTCGAAGTAATGCCAGACGGCAAGTATCGGGCGGACCACGATCCCCAATTCCAGGATTGGTATGCATCTCCGGTTCACATCGTCTGGGGGCCCTACGGATGGCCCACCTACGTTGCCAAGGCTCCGCACGGTCTGGTGCCTGTGGCGGAAGACGGCTCCGCGAGTTTCAAGGCTCCCGCGGGCAAGGTGCTCTACTTCGAAGTGCTCGACGAAAACTTCAACGAGCTGCAACGCATGCGCAGTGTTGTTCAACTGCAGCCCGGCGAACGGAGAAGTTGTATCGGGTGTCACGAACACCGCGAGATGGCCCCTGCAAACAAGGGCCGTTATGTAGCCCAACAGCCGGTGCAGCCTACGCTGGCGGAGTGGGAGGGGCAACCGTTCTCCTTCGAGAAGGTGGTACAGCCTGTCTTTGACGCCAAGTGCGTACGATGCCACGATGCAACAAATAAGTTGGGGGTGGACCTGCGCGGAGATATAGACGCCGACAGAATCCCTGCCTCTTACCGGACACTCATATCGAAGGGCTACGTCCACTACGCCGATATGCAATGGAACGCGGGCGGCTGCGAGAAGATTGAGCCGCTGTCGCTCGGTACGCTGAAGAGCAAGCTGTGGGAAGTCCTCAATGCAGGACACCACGACGTGACGCTTACCCGTGATGAAGTGCTCCGCGTAAAAACGTGGATCGACCTCAACTGCCCGTTGTGGCCGGACTACGTGAACAGAAACGAGCGGCCTGGCCCAACTCCAAGAGTGGCGAAGGCAGAATAGGGGAGAGTCTTTTTAGTCCGCGGTTTATTGTGTTATGGCAGGGTCTCCTAGTCCGCCGCGGCGGACCACTCTTGGCTATCGAGAGTCTCCCCACCACCACAACAACTCACGCCGCGCTCGGCGATCGCGGCGCTCTGAGAATTCATCGGAGTTCATCGGTGGATGAGACACGTTGGTTGCGCCCCTGCTGCCCTGCACACTGCCGCGTTCAGTCTTTACGTAGTCTCGCGCTCAGTATCCGCAAGTGATGGCCGGCTCATCTCAACTACCTGATCGGCAAGTCGCGCGAAATCCCCGCGGTCGTGAGACGAAATCACCAGTGTCGTCATCTTCTTCGTCTTGCGTGAATTGAACTCCTCAACAAACCGTTCCCGCAACGTCTCGTCGAGGTTGGCAAACGGCTCGTCAAGCAACAGCACGTCGGGTTCAGTCACGAGAGCGCGGGCGATGGCCAACCGCTGCTGCTCACCCCCCGAAAGCGATGCAGGGTATGCACGGCGCTTCCCATCAAGCCCACAGAACTCCAGCAAAGCATGGGCACGATGCAATCGCTCTTTTCTCGACAACCCTCGCCCGCGAAGCACAAACTCCAGGTGTCGCTCCATGTTCATATGAGGCCATAGGGCAAGGTCTTGGAAGACCATGCCAACTTCGAGACCTTTCAGGCGCGCCTCGCACCAACCCTGTATTACAGACTTGCCGTTGATAACGATTTCGCCGAAATCCGCGCGTTCCAGACCCGCAATCAAGCGTAGAACGGTAGTCTTGCCCGAACCCGAAGGTCCAAACAGCCCGAGTCCTTTGCCATGTTCCACGCGCAGTGATATACGCTCGAGGACGAGCGTATCGCCGAAGCGCTTGGATACAGTGCGAAATTCAATATCCGGCATGGGTCCAATTCCGAAGTTTCGCGTAGCCGAAAGCGACGCACGCTGCAATGGTCATCACTAAAACGCATGTTAGCAGGCTCAGTGCGGCAACATACGAGTCGGGGCCATAATGCATGAGGCTGAACAGGCGAATGGCCAACGTGGTCTGACCGGGTGGGCAGACAAGTACACTCGTGTCGACCTCCGCCATCGTCAACACAAATATCAGTCCCCATGTCGCGGCGAGATGCGGAGAGAGCAGCGGCAACCAGATAGCGCCTGCGCGGCGAATCCACGTGACGCCCGCTACAGCCGCGGCTTCGTCGAGACGTGCATCCATCCGCCGCGCTCCCGACAAAGCTCCCGCCAAAGCAAAGACAAAGAAGCGAGCCGTGCAGGCAACGATGACAACAGCAAGCGAGTCATAGACCAATCCGGCAGGGCCGCGATGATTCCACAGCGTGATGAGTCCAAGTCCGAAGGCACCGCCCGTGATGCCCAGAGGGAGCGCGCTCAACGCCACTGAAAATCCCTGTGTCCACCTGCGCAACGCCGTGGTCATCAGGAAAGCCAGGGTCGTTGCAAGGGTCGCGGACATCATCGAGACGAAGAGACTGGTAAGCATCTCATGACGTGCCGTTGCCCACACATCGTGAAAGGTCCGCAACGGTAATGCGCGCGCCAAAGTCACTCCAAGAGGAAGGAAGACCGCGACCACGATGAGCGCAAGACAGACGAGAGTTGAAACAGATCGAACAACAGGATCTGCAACGACGTTAGCCGGGCGGACATGTCCAGTAAGCCACGCGTGCCGCGGACGTACGTATAGGATCCATACGAGACCGGCCAGGCCGCAAAGAACGGCCAGTGGCAGGGCCTGTAACGTAGCACCGGTGTAATCGAAGACAGCGCTTAGCGCGTTAATCTCGACGGGATACGTGTTGACCTGCAAAAGCGACGGGACCGCAAAACTTACCAGCGTGTATACGAATACCAGAAGCATTCCCGCAATGACCCCAGGCAGTACAAGAGGCAGTTGCACTCCGGAAAATGCGCGCCAGCGTTGGCCGCCCATGCGTGCGGCTTCCAGCAATCGCGAATCGAATCGGTGCAGGGCCGCAAGCGTTGCGACCATCACAATCGGGTAAGACGCAAGGCCAAGCGACCACACCACACCGCTCATGTGAAACATGCCCGGCCACGTGAGGGCTTTGGTGTTCAATCCAGTGAACTGAACGACGAAAATACCGTTGCGTCCAAGCAGATCCACCCATGCAATGGCGGAGATGTGCGGTGGGATGAGTAGAGGCACAGCAAGCAGCCCGAGCAATACTCCCCGCAGACTAGAGGAAACGTTTGCGATGGCGAAGGCGGACATGACGCCGGCAAGCCCGGCCACCGCCGAAGTGCCAACCGCAAGTATGAGGCTGTTTCGCAAAAGACCCCATTGGCGCGCGTCCAAGAAGACGTTCGACGCGGACTTCGGTTCAATGTCCACAGCCTTGAACACAACGCACACGACCGGAACGACGACAAGCACAGAAAAGGCTGCCACGGAGAAGAATGCGAATACGCCGCGCTCCAATCGCGAACGAGAGATCATTTCAGAAACTCGGAACGGATGAAGTCGGCCGCTTTCTCGAACAGAGAGGCAGCTTTCTCGAAATCGACGGCCATCGCGCGGATGCTTGATAGCGTGGGTACGCCATCCGGCACGCGTACTGCCGGGTTGAGCGGGATTTGCAGCGAGCGCGATTTCGCAAGCGCCTCTTCCACATCCGGGCTGAGCAAATAGTCAATTAGCTTCTGCGCGGCATCCGGGTGCGGCGCGTCTTTCACAAGGGCGACGGTATTCGGAATTATGAGAGCGCCCATGCCGCCCTCTTCCTGATCGGGGAAAAGCCACTTCGCCGGTCTTCCATCTAGGACTGCCCCGTTGGCATCATCGGTGTCTGTCATCCCCGCCGCATATTCTCCGTTGGCAACCATGTCCCGCACCGTGGCATTGCCCGCAAGCACAGCCACATTGTTCTGGAGTAGTCCGCGGAAATAGGTCTTGGCTTCTTCTTCGCCCCAAGCGGCGAAAAGAACGGCGGCATGCGCGGCAGTCGTTCCGAAAATAGGTTTTGCGATGGCTGCCCTACCGCTCCACTCCGGTTTAAGAAGATCGCGAATGGACGTGGGCGGAGTTGTTGTCGTTTCCGGGTTGAAGATAATCACGCGGCCACGCGCCGCGAAACCCGTCCAAAAGAATTCGGGGTCCTTGAATCCGCTGGGAATGGCGTCCGAAGACGGAGAATGATACGGTGCAAGAAGTCCCTTCTGCTTAAGCATGATCGTCTGAACAATCTCGTTGTTCCAGAAAACATCAGCGCGCGGGCGGTCCTTCTCGGCGATGATACGGCTCACGAGCCCCGTGGTCTTTGATGCTTCCGTGTCAAATACCGGCAACGCCTTGATTCCCGTCTTCTTCTCGAACGCGTCAAGTATCGGTTTGGAGAACATTTCGTCGAGAGCCGTATATACGACGACTTCAGGTTGAGTCCGGCTACTGCAGCCGGACGCAATTGCGGTGCTGACAACAACAGCGGTAAATAGTGTGACGCACCAGAACAGTAATGCACGTTGGCTTGGCCAATTACTACTTCTCATTTAGTGCAATCCTCTATCAGGTGTAAGACGTGGACTTCAAGGAAACCGGCCGTCGGCAACTTTGGTCATTGTGCCCGAGTGCGCGGCATTTTGGAACGTGACATGACCTGCCATCAAGACGTTCTCTCATATCCTAACCAGCGGCGATTGGCTATCACGACGGAAATGACAAGAAACAAGACAATCACGAGAACATGCAGCAGCAACAAGTAGAACGACTCTGCACGAAGATTGCTCGACCACTCCCAGCCGCTGCCAATTATGGTCCCAATGAACTGAAAGCCGCTGGCTATCGGCGAAACTACAATTAAAGCATCCTCCGCGAATCGACGAGGAAAGGAACTGCCAAGCACCTCGCTCAGAAAGACTATGCCCACCGAAGGCCCGGCGAAATAGAAGACACTTAAGGCGTAGCTCAATGGAACGGCTACGGAGGTGCGCCGCACCAGCATGGACGCAATGGCTCCCAAGGTAATTGAACCCGCGGCGCAGAGCAGGGTCCAGACTGCAAACCAGAACGTGATCTGAAGTCCCTTTGGCGCCATAAGAACAATTCCGATTACCGGAAAAGAGCATAGATACGCGAAGAGAAGCAACTGAACGAGTTGCATGATCCCGGCTTTGAGCTTTCCTGTAGTGATCTCGATCGGCGTGAGAAGCGATGACTTAAGGAGATCGAGGGTGTCCTGTTCCTTTTCACGCACAAACGCGACCGACTGGACGGCTGGCGCGGCAAAAAGGACAAAGAGGCCCACAAAGACGGACCAGCCATAGGTAACATCTCTGAATTCACTGGAGGAGGTGGGCTTCTCTTTCCAAATGTAGAATAAATAAACGAGAAACAGATTCGTGCTTACAACGATAGCGATTAGCAGCATCCTGCGCCACCGGTTCATCTCTCGAAATGCGCCGGTGTGCCTGTATTCGCGTAAGAACACAGGGTTTCGGAACGTAGGCATTGGAGGGTGAAGTCTTCGGATAGGCTCGCGAAGTTTAAAGAAGGACTTCTGCCGTGCGGCAGTCTCCTCTTTGGGGCGTACAAGCCTTCTCCATGCCACGAGCAACGCAAATAGACTGAAGATGGACTGTGAAGCGGTCACGAAGAGAACGTCGCTCAGTTTCACCCCTGCCGAAAAGCCTCTGAATGCAAGATAGAAAGGAGACCCACGAACGAACCATTCCAACGTCCTCTCTATGGCCCTTCGGTTTAGGTTGTACGGGTCCACGAACATGGCAAAAGCAAGGACACCGAGATACACGAGAATCACGTAACCGCCCAGAGCAAAGGCGGACCAGATGTACGAATGCAGGATTGCGCGCAATGCGCTCTTCTGCACGGCCGAGCACGAGATTCCGATGGATGTGCACGTCACGGTGACGAGGGAAAGAACGAAGAGAAGTACAATCAAAACGTCGGTGTTCAATCCAACCAGAAAGTAGGTAGTTGCCAAGAGGGGCATGGCAGCAAGCATTAGAAGTACAAACAGACCGATTACATTGATGAATTTGCCGAACAGGATGCCAATGGGGCGAATGAGCGAGGTGCGAAGCAGATCGAACGTGTCTTGATTCCGCTCCTCCAAGATCATGCTTCCCGCATAACCGGGTATCAGCACACAGGCCGCGCCAATCATCAAAGCACCGAACCACATCATGATCTCGTATGACGCGTTGCCAATCATAACCAGGGGCAAGGATCCGCGGGGCCACATCCCCATCAAGCCCATGGCGCCGATTGCAGTGAGGAGAAGCAAGGCGACAAAAAGCCGCACCGTGCGAATGCCGCGCAATAGCTCACGCCGGATTAGGGCAACAAAGGGCAATGGAGGTGTCGCCAAGGCAATCCCAATACGTTTCATTATAGATGTAACCTGTTTGAGCGCCGCATCCAATAGGTGCCTGCGAAACGTATAGCCGTGGCAAATAGTACAAAGGCCACAAGCGTATGGAGAAGGGTGACTGCGGGCCACTCGGCATCAGCCGCCTTCCCGTACGCTACGCTGTCAATGTTCTCAAGCGCATATGCGATGGGCGATAGAAGCAATGCAAACTCTTCGAAATCCGTGTGTACGCCGTATCTTCGCAAGTAATCGGCCACTGCCAGGATTGTGAAGGTTGGTCCAAAGAACATCGCGGCACAAAGGCCGTAAGCCAGGGGAACCGAAGTTGCCGTGCGTTTCGCGGACATGGAGGCAATCATAGAAACAAAGAGTGCCGAGGCAACCGTTATGACGGTGTATACCCCGGCGAATAGCGTTGCTTTCGACGGATTTGCAGTGAAGGCAAAGACACTTAGGAATGGCCAGGTTGCGAGCAGGAACAGCGAGAGTACACGAAACAGCCCGACAACCGAGTACATTATCTTGCCGCTCACGATCTCTTGATGCGTGAGCAGCGTCATCGTAAGCAAGTCTTTGGTGTTCCGTTCCTCTTCGCGCACGAAAGAAGTGGCAGCGATTGGCGGTATCAACGCTACAGCCGTCACAAAAGTCACTTGAAGACAGAGTCCAATTAAATCGTCTTGCCAATTGGGATACTGAGAAACATACATCAAACCTAGAAGCAAGGTGAGCGACACGATTACTAGAGCGGTGTAGACAACCACTCTGCGCCACCTGGGGACATTTTGAAGGAGTCGAATGTGCCGGCATTCGCGCACAAAAATCGGATTGCCTCTATCGGGTATAGGAGGCCACTCGCGGCATGCGAAGATGGGGAGGAGGGGTCTGCGGACTCTGGAAGCCGGCGGAGAGGCAACGGATTGCTCGCCTTGGGGTGAACAAAGGCCCCGCCAGGCCACGATTAGGGCGATGATTGAAGCGACAGTCTGGATACATGCCATTCCCCAGAGCTTCGGAACGATTACGCCGCCTGCCAACACGGAAATCAGATTGCCTAGCGGCGTTGTGGCGAAAACAGAGGACAAAGTTGCCCCGGCACGCACGTTGACATAGTCAGCATCACCGACAAGAAACCAGAGCAGGAAAAAGAAATAGAAGAGGAGTACGTAGCCACCCATCATGAAGGCACACAAGAGATAGGAGGCGATGATGGACGGGAGTGGGGAACGGTAACGCGCCGAACATGCCAGCCCAATGGCCACACAGGTGATGGATGATGTCGCCACAATGAAGAAGATACGCAGGAGGACATCCCAATTTGTGCCAACCAGAAAATACGTGGTCGCCAAGAGCGGCATTGCCCCAATAAGCAGTAGAAGGAAGGCGCCGATGCAATTGAGGAATTTCCCCGCAAGAATTCCCACTGGACGGATCAATGTCATGCGCATGAGGTCGTAGGTCTCTTGATCGCGCTCCTCTGCCAACGTTCCTGCGGCAAGGCCGGGGAGCAGGAGGACAGCGGCCGCCGCTGCTATAACGGCGAAGACCCCCGTTACAGAAACGGAAACTGCGCCTAGCGCAATGAGAGGAAGGTCTCCATCGGGCCACAGAGGGATGAGGAGAACCGAACCCAGGCCGCACAGGAGCATAAACACGCCCGCAAGGTAGCGAGCTCGCATACTGCGCAGTAGCTCGCGGCGAACCAGTGCCATGAACGGCAATTCCAGTTCATACTTCATCGTCTAGACATCTCTCATGTGACGCGCGTGGAAGATTCGCTCCGCCAGCTTCAACAGAACCAGCGCCAAGACAAGAAACTGAACCTGACTGAGTATCCAGCCTGTGAGTGGACCTCTCGACGAGGCAAATGCGACGTAGTATCCCCCGACAAGAGAGATGTAAGGCATCAAGTCCATTGGGTAGAGAGCTTGACGTGACTGACTCTGAGAAAACGCAAGGTAAAGGAAGTACAGGAGGCCTATGCCAAGGAAGAATATGGCGTTCAGAATAATTCCGCCGGCAATGGCGCTGTTCGTGCGCTGGGACTGAAGCGAAACAAGAAGTCCAAGGCTCACGGCCATCAATGCGCAAATGGGCATGGTCGCATAGAAAGCAAGCACCATCCCCGAAAAGCTGAAATCCACGAGTATCATCGGAATCGCTGCGATAGCAATGGCCGCGATGACTGGCAACAGGACGAACACGCCGGCCACCGCTTTACCTCGCACAATATCGCTGGGTTGCAGCAAGGTCATTCGGAGCATGTCGATATTCCCGAGTTCTCGCTCTTTCGTGAAGGAATTCGCCATGATGACCGGCGCGAAACTCACTAAAGTCAGCAGTTCGAGGCTAATCGCCCACGCAAACGTTCCCGCATAATCGGAGGGGTCTGCGAACATGGTGATGGCGATGAAGATGAAGCCAAACACCGTGGCTGTAACGTAGAAGACGCGTATAAGTGTTGACCCGCGCGCAAAGAGTCCCCAACGTATTTCACGCACCATCATCGGATTCCGCCCATCCTCAATCGTCGCCCGCCGCCGCGAAGGATCGATCAAGTAGTAGGGGAATTGCTTCCGGCGCGCTTCGAGTATTTCGGCATCATCGATGATGACCTCGTTACGCACCAACTTGGGCGAAGACTGCCGCCGCAGCCTTCGGGATGCAATGCTCAAGCCGAGGTAAACGAATCCGAGCTGAACGGAAATTGCGGCGACAAATGCGGACGCAGTCAATGTGCCGTTGAGCAGGGAAAACGTCGTACCCGCAGGCGAGTAGAACGTGAAGAGGGAGTACGAACCTGCCGGTCCAAACCCGCCCGCTAGTCTGCCGCTGTAGAAGCCAATATTGAGAAGGCTGAAGATGGCTGCGATAAGAAAGCGCGGACCGCCCATGAGAATAGCAACGAGGATATATGAAGCGACAAGCGCGACTATGCCGCGAGTGAAAAGGGTCGACATCAGTATGCCGATGGTCCCGCAATAAAGGGCCAGCATAATGAGAATCACGAAGGCATACAGTAGCTGGCGCGTGTCCAGACCGACCGCGAAGAGTGCGCTGGCAAAGACCGGTAAGGCAGCAAGCACGACAACCAGATAGACGCCGCATGTATTCAGCAGTTTCCCCAGCAGGATAGATTTCGGGCGGATCAGAGAGAGGTACAGCATGTCGAACGTATCCTGCTCGCGCTCTACGGTTATGCTGGCTGCTCCCAGTGCTGGCACCACCAGTGCGCATCCGTAGAAGAGCAAGAGTGTGATCAGCGTGACGATCTGTTCGGAGGTGGATGCGGCCATGCGGATGGTAAGCCGCTCGCTTGGCCAGTACGTTGTAGTCACCAAGACTGCCAGAGACAGCAACAGCAGGACAAAATAGAAAGTCCGTGTACGGCGCAGGTTGGCGGCGAACTCGCGCCGTAGTATCGCGATTGTGGGAAACACGAACATGAAATCACAGGCCCCCTTTTGTGATCTGCAAGAACACATCCTCCAGCGAACCTTCCTCCTGGGCGAAGGTAAGCACGGGGATGCCAGCCTGAATCAATCTGGTGTTGAGTCCTGCCAATTCGGCGCGGTCTAGGTTGGAGTTCATATGGAACTCGTTTCCGGATTGTTCGATATTGAAGATCCCCGGTGTTTCCTCGAGGATTCGCATGGTCGTTGTCGCGCCATCAAGTACGTCGATTCGTACCTCGCGTTCTTGCTTCATCCCATTGAGAATCGCGCGAAATTCTCCGGCCGCGAGAAGTTTGCCGTGCTCGATGATGCCAATCTTATTGCACATGTCTCCGAGTTCCGAGAGGATATGCGAAGAAATCAAAACGGTCTTTCCCATGCGCTGGAGCGTCTTGAGGAGTTCACGCATCTCGATGCGGGCGCGCGGGTCCAGTCCGCTGGCCGGTTCATCCAGGAGAAGGACCTTGGGATCGTGAAGCAGGGTTTTGGCAAGACAGCATCGCTGCTTCATTCCGCGCGAGAACGCGCTGACAAAGTCGTCGGCCTTGCCGGTGAGGTCCGTTAACTCAAGCACGTCGTCGATGATGACCTTTCGCTTCTTGCTGGGAATCTTGTACGCGGCCCCAAAAAAATCGAGATACTCGCGAAGCCGCATCCCATCGTAGACGCCGAAGGAGTCGGGCATGTAACCAAGAATCTTCTTAATCTCGTACGGCTTCTGAGTGACATCAATGCCGTCGATTTTCGCGAGCCCGGATGTCGGTTCAAGAAGCGTGGACAGAATACGAATAGTCGTGGTTTTTCCTGCGCCGTTGGGACCGATAAACCCAAATAGGTCGCCTTCTTCGATTTCGAGATTGAAATCGCTGAGGGCCGTAAAGTCGTTGTAACGTTTGGTTAGGCCGACCGTCTCAACTATTGCCATGATGTCCATCCCCTATCTTGCGTTTCTGCTGGCATCTCAACGCGCGCGGTGGCGTAAAAACTGCCCCACCAGCTCCTCCCTCTCCCTTCAGAGGTCCGCGCCATGTTGACTGTACCGGCCAGAGATTGCCTGGTGCTGTCGTAGTACTTTTTCCAATCTTCTACGCGATACGTCGTCAGGTTCATTCGATTGCCGTTGGGAGTGACTTGCCGAGTCTCGATGGTATGCGTCATCGGCCAAGCCGCCTCCGCCGCATCGGGTTTGTAGAAGATACTTGAAGCTTCGGATTGCCAATACACGTCCACATACACCACGGCTTCCGGTATTTCCGTAAAGGCAGCTGGAATCCGGATGCTGTAAGGAGTCGATCCGCTTTGGTCAATGGGCATCAGGTTGTAGATGGAGCCATTGTTGATGTAACCCGGGGGGAACATTCCGCTCTGGTTCATTTGGGAACCGGCGGCGCCATAGTCAGGAGAAAGTGGTGTGGCCGTCACTTCGGCAAGCCCATCGTAGAGGACTTCCAGATCGGCCACTACCAATGTCTGAGTCGAGGTCCTTGCCATTCCCTGAGCGGGTATGATTCCCTGAAGGTTCGCCTGCGAGGTCCACCCGCAGAAGAGCGGGGGAAGGGATGTGTCGAGTATTCCAGGCACTTTCGGATTCTGCAGGAGCGCCTCGGTAATCTCAGGCCGCATCGATTCCAGTTTCGCGTCTCCAGGACGCATCGGTCGGAAATAAGCTGGCATCGTATCTCGAATTGAACTCGAGGATGGCGGGCCAAACACGTCCGTAGATGTCTCGACATGCCATTCAGGTCCGCTGCCCTTCAAATTGATTAGGTGACCCTTATAGAGAATCGCAGCAGATTCGATAGCCCAGCCGGTGGAATTGGTGAGCGTTCCGTGCAATCCGCTCTTGTCGGCGGTAATGACGCCTTGTATTCCGCCGGACATAACCGCTTCAGACTCGACATTACACACGCGAAACACGCTTGCGCCCACCTGAAAGTCCTCAAGACGCGGAGGTTGTCCTTGTACTAAGCGGCTTGGCCGAATTGAACCTGCGAATGACGGCCCGCCGTAGACTGTGTTTTGCAGGGGCGTCATTTCGGTGACGAGAGAATCGGGATTGGCAAGGTCGAACGAATATTGCGCGGAACGCGCGGAGATGATGCCCGTCACGGCATTCTGGTGAACCGTATCTCCGTGGAGGGGAAACCTCGCAATACCAATCTCGTGCAGTTCGGTGGATTTCGCTCGGCCCGCGGTTCCAAACACCAATGCGTAACCCGTGAATCCGAAACTGAACACGACGAGGCAGACCCACGCCATTTCGCGTTTTTTCAGCAGACTCCAGAACACCCAGTTTCCAATGACCCCAACCAAAATATACAGGCCAAGAAACGCGATGACCGTGGACCGAGGCACGATGCGAATGCCGATGCGCGAAGGCATGGAATAGGTAAAATGCTGAATCACGGCGTCGACATTGGGCTGGGAAACACGGGGCCGCCACTCACAAAGCTCCTGCCAAAGTGCCAGATATCCCGGACTATCCTGCAGCGACTTGCTTGGTGCATCGACTCCGATTACGGCTACGAATCCGCTGCCGATCGGTCGTCTGGTGGCAAGAACGGGATTCTTGCTGCGAACGACGACTTCAGGCAACTGTGGAGTCAACTGAGCAAGTACGACTTGCTTGTCGTCTCGTGCGCCTATCTGCTGACCTGCGGGGAGCGCGGCATCGGCAAGCGCCTTCTCCGAGAGACTGGTCTGACCGGAGATTCGAACGCCAGCAAGTTCCTCCAGCCACGTCCCCTGATAGCGATTGCCATATTCGCCGGTACAGATGATTAAGACGCCGCCATCCTGCACATAGCGTTCCATGAGACTGCGGTGATTGGCAGTAAGCGCCGCTGGCTCGGTCTTGCCCATGATAATTGCATCGTAGGCATCATAGCAGGCGTATTGTTCCGGAAGGAGGTCAAGTTCGTTGCTGCGGATCTCGATGCGGTGCACCGCGCGCTGTGTTGCGCCAGACTGAAGCGCATTGTAGAGAAACCCGTACGAAGGCGCATCGTCATCAATAACCAGGACCAGCAAATCTTGGGGGTCAATTGGGCGCAATGCGATGCGCGTGGGCATGTCCACCGATCGCCACTTTTTCTGAAAGACGCCAGCTTGAACCTCACTCGTGCCTGTGAAGTTGCAGTAAACGCGAAACCGTTTCCGCGACGCCTTCGGAGTCTCCGCAGGCACTGCGTAAACAGGGCTCTGAACGCCCATCGCAGACAGAAGCTCAACCTGGACGTAGCCGGAGACATCTTTGCGGTTGTTGTTAACGATGACATCCACGGGCACCCATGTGCCGTCACGGTAGGCCGTGACAAAACGTGGCGGAATCTCAACGGTGAATTCGCCTTCCCGCATGGATGCGTCATCTTGTGTCCATGCGGCAGCGCACGCGAATGCACACACAAGCCATCCGAACAAGCCCCGTCCCCTCACATCCACGCCCTCCTGCTGAATAACCACCATTCCAAGGCGATTACACACAATGCCCCAGCCAGCAAATACCGCCACAGCTCGCGATTCTGGCGTATCCGTCCACGTTCTGCTTCGAATTCACCCTGGCCAATTGCCAGCTTATCGGACGGCCCTATTGAAGACTCGACCTTATCGAGAAGATTGACTGCGAACCGCTCTTTGCGCTCTCCATATGCAACGGTGTAAATGCCAATCTGATTGGTGTTGCTGAAATAGACCGGACGCATCGGGTCGAGTGCTACTTGCTCTTTCGATGCATCCGGTAGCGTTATCGTTGCGTTGGCGACGTCCGGTTCCCCAACCAGCGTCAGCGGTTTTCCCGCCGGGATCGAGACATCCGCGCTCAGAGCAGCGCGTGTCGTCCACGCGAGCACGTTCTGGAAGAAGAGAGGAAACGAAAGATTGAGCGGCCAATCCGATTCGGCGATATCAAACCCAATGAATGCCATATGCTGGGCGCCGCGCGAGATGTCGCCAATGAGTGCCCCGCTGGTCGTCGAGACTACAGGCCGGGCCCAGTCGGGGAGCACGACTTTCATCGCGCTTCGTATCGACACATTTGACGGGTTGACATTGAAGCGCAAGAGCGGATGCTCGGCATCCAACGACAAGATTGGGGGACCCTCGATCGCCGATTCGGAGCCTAAGCCTTCCAGTTTGGGCAGCGTGTTTATGAATAGCAGCGTACCGGCGGGCAGTTGCTCAGGAGCGAAACCGTAGAAGATGGTTAGGTCATAGTCGTCTGAGTTCGAGTACGAAGCGGGCGCGATCGTACTCAACTCGACTCGCGGATCGGGAGTGAGAACCCTCTGAAGGAAATAGGTACCCGTAGCGGTTGGTTCAGCAACGACGAGTGTGCGTATCTTCGCAGCGGGATGCAATGATAGCCAGGCTACGTTGTCGGTGGGAAAATCGTCCTGGTGGTCCAGTTCTGCTTTCAAGATGCCTTCCCCAATCTCCGGCAACCGAAAGACCAACTCCGCGTCTTGTCCAGGTTCAACGGACACTTCCTCAACCGCCAGAGTCGTGTCCTCAAAGGACAATGTTACCGTGGTCGATAACGGCTCGGTGTCTGCGTTGTGCACCAGAACCAGGACTTGGCGGTCCCCCGTGGTCCCTTCGGATGGCTCCCGGAGACTGAACACAACGATTCCGGCATTCTTTACGCTTGAGCCTACTTTCACGAAACTCAGATCGTAGAAACGCGCCCTGGCCTCCGTGGACTGCTCGGACACTTGACGAACAGGACCAAAGTTGCGGGGAACAATCTCGTCAAGGTCCGAGATGTCTCCATCGCTGATGATTACCGAGTGGAGGTCGCGCGTTGTAAGCTGAAGCGAATAAGCGACGAAGTAAGCGTCGCGCACTTTCGTTTGCGTGTCGGTGGGCTGAATGTCTTCGATGGCGGCACGCAATCGAGGTCGATCATCGGTCAATTCGCACAAGACATCCGCCTTGTCAGCGAAGGACACCAGCATCACCTTGTCGCCCCGCTGCATCTCGTCCACGATGCGAAGGGCTTCCTGTTTGGCGAGATCCATTCGAGGCCGTCCATTCTCGTTTGTCTTCATGCTTGCCGATCGATCCACGAGAAGGCACAGGTTGCGTCCCGCGCTCCCTTCGGCTTTAACGAACGGGCGCGCCAATGCAAGTACTGCCAGAAGCAGCACGAGTATTTGAAGCAAAAGGAGTAGATTGCGACGTAACCTCTGAAATGGAGCGTTGGCCGTGATGTCCTGCAGGCTTTTCATCCAAAGCAGGGTGCTCGATATCACCACCGGTGTGCGACGGAGCTTCAGGAAGTACAGAAGAATAATAATCGGTATCAGGCTCAACAGCCATAGGAAAGGCGGTGCGAGGAAGGCCGCATTCAACGCCTTGTCTACGCTTGTTACGAAGTTTGTCCACATGGCGTTCATCGGAACAGACCTCCTCTGCGCATGACTTCAAGCGTGAGTCGTTCAAAGGAGGTGTCGCTCGGCGCAAAAATGTATCCAATACCACGGGCCAGGCAGAATTTGCGAACGGCCTCGCAGAATCCGGTCAAATTGTCCTTGTATCGTTTGAGAAGCATCGGGCTCGACGATATCTCGATGAATTCGCCGGTTTCGCTGTCGACGAGGCGCAAATCCCCTACGATGGGCGGGTCGATTTCATCGGGCGATAAGACGTGGACGACATAGCAGTCCGACCCCGATTGTTGGAGCTTGCGCAAGCACGGCTCAAAACCGTCGGGATCCATGAGATCGGAAAACAACACGGCCACACCTTTGGCCCGATTGCGCAGGACGTATGTGTGGGTCGATTGCGCAAGGTGTGTTGCCCCTTCGGGGGTGATCGAAGCGAGAAACGACAGCAACAGTCTGGCTTTGGCCTTGCCGCGGCACGGGATTAGCCGCGACGTGCCCGATTGTGAAAAGGCCTCGGCGCTTACGCGGTCGTAACCAATGAGTCCCACATAGCCAATAGCGGCGGCAAGTCGTGTAGCGAAACCAATCTTCGAAGGCGTGCCGTAGGCCATGGAGCGGCTGGCATCGATGAGTAGATGTACGGTCAGGTCCTCGCTTTCCTGAAAGAGCTTGAGGTAGAGCGCGTTCAAACGCCCATAGATGTTCCAGTCGACGTGGCGCAGATCGTCGCCCTGCACGTAGTCGCGATAGTCCGCGAATTCAACGCTGCTTCCTTTGCGCTTGCTCTTGCGCTCGCCTTTAGCCAAGCCCAACTGAACCTTGCGCGCGGAAATGGCAAGGCGCTCAAGCTTTCGCAGAAACTCGGCATCAAGGAGCGTTTCGGCTGTCACATTCTCAGACACGGTTTGGATTCCTTACGCCACCTTGGCGCTTGTCTCCACTCTCGCCAGCAAATCTTCGACAATAGCGTCCGCCGTGACTGCATCGGCCTCTGCCTCGAAGTTGAGAATGATCCTGTGGCGCAGCGCGGGCAACGCAGACGCCCGGATATCATCGAAGCTGACGTTGTAGCGTCCCGATCGCAGCGCGTTGACTTTGCCGCTCAACTGCAATGCTTGCGCTCCTCGCGGACTCGAACCGAAGCGCACATACTTGTTAACCAACTCCGTGCTGAACGGACTGCGCGGCTGCGTGGCCATGACAAGTCGAACTGCGTAGTCGGTCACCTGCGGTGCAGACACGACGTCCCTGACAAATTCCTGCCACTGCTTGATGCGAACAGCATCCATCACGCGTTCGCCGTGAGGAATGTCTCTCTGCGTTGTGCGCTCAAGAATGGTCGTGAGATGTTCCTGAGACGGATATTCGACAAGCAGCTTGAAGAAGAACCGGTCAAGCTGGGCCTCCGGAAGTGTGTACGTGCCTTCCATTTCGATTGGGTTTTGTGTCGCCATCACAAAGAAGGGTTCTTCCAGCTTGTGAATTTGGCGAGCTACCGAGACCGTGTGTTCCTGCATGGCTTCAAGCAAAGCCGACTGTGTTTTTGGCGTCGCGCGGTTGATTTCGTCTGCCAGGACGATGTTCGAAAAGATGGGGCCTGGCCGGAATCGAAACTCACGTCCGCCGCCTTCCTCGTTCTCCGCGATGATGTTGGTCCCGATAATGTCGGCGGGCATCAAGTCGGGAGTGAACTGTATACGCGAGAACTGGAGGCTCAGTGCTTCGCTCAGCGTTCGAATGAGAAGTGTCTTGCCGAGTCCAGGCACACCCTCCAGAAGACAATGCCCGCCGGCGAACAGGCACGTGAGTACCCCGTCAATGACGGATTCTCCGCCGACGATTACCTTGGCAATCTCGTCGTGCAGTTTCTGGAAGTCCTGACGGAATTCTTCCGCTTCCTTATGCACATCCATGAGCCTCGCTCCTCTCGTTTTCAGGTTGCACTGTAATTCCGCATTCTCTGATTGAGTTCATGTTATCGGTCGCTATCTTGCTTGCCGCGTCGCATACGTTTATCAAGCGCGCGTTCCTTTGCCGCGAGAAGCTGCTGGGTGTATTCGCTCCGCGGTGCTTGTTTTTCGGTGTCTTCTGCAGGCATGTCTTCAAGTGCAGACGGCTGCCCTGGCGGAGGGGCAGGCATGTCCTGCAAGCTTCTCGGCAAGTCTCCCCCAACACGGCTGTACGAGAGTGTCGTGGCAGCCTTGGTCCCAGCTCCATACACTCCAGTGAGTGGCGCGCGCTTTGGCTTCGGTTTCGGCAGTAGACGCTTCACGCCGGGCAAGATGCGCAGGAACGCCAGCAGCCAACGGAACACGATGGTGAAGTCGATTACGACACGCCGCACAAACACGTCAAAGGGGAACATGCACGCCGCCACCGCAAGCAGATAGGGCCAAATGGGCGTTATGGCGGGGGTCGTCGTGAGATTGTGCTCGAAAGGATTGGAGGTGGGCTCCAGAATGCGCCCGCCTCCTACAGAGGCAGCCTGTTCCAACATTGCGATGTTGGTTGTGTTGTATTCGTACTCCTTCGAGTAGTTCATCGACAGGCCCGTCACCATCATGCCCCTGGAACCGTCCTCACGTTCATACGTTAAGTTGACCATGTAGGTACCGGAACCTTCGAGTGGAAAGGTCCCTTCATAGATCCCCGGAGCGGTCTGGATTAGCTCCAATGCGCCTCGCGTGAATTGTGGCGATGGGCCTGTCACCACGCCTTCGGGCCGCAAGAAGTTCACAAACCGTCCCTGGTCGTCCACGGCGTCAATCCGGATGTGCCCTTTGCCGTCTTTCACACGCGTATCCACGGAGAAGCTTGCGGGGCTGGTCTCGCGCAACGACCAGCGCGTCGCCTGCGACCAGAATTGGTTGAAGCCTTCCCACTTGAGCCAATCGGGCGCCCAGCGGGTCGTGACATCGGAAGTAAAAGCAACGGACTTGCCCAGGCCATAACGCCATTGCGCCAGAACAGGATCGCTGTCCTGTGAAATCATCGACACAATGGCGCTGTCCTTGGGCGTGGTTGCCACGTACCCGAGTAGAGACGGAAAGGAATTCGGATCTATCCCGCGTACAATCTCGGAGTCATACGTAACTTTGGGTACAAACGGTTTTTCCACCACGAGGCCGCGCTTTACGACCGCCGCCTCCTTGGTGAAGATCTGCGGCAACTTGCGTGGGTCGGTCACATAGTAGTAGTTGCCGCCCGTCTGATACGCCACCCAGCGCAGCATGTCTTGGTCGGATTGCCTGTGTGGGTTGATGCAAATTGTGCTCACGGAGATTTTCGCATCTTTGATCTTGTTCAGAAGGCTGGCTTGAGGCGCGGCGGGATCGCCGTCTGAAATGACAATGACGCGTTTGACGGATGCCGAGCAGTTGGCCAGCGCTTCGTAGGCCATTTCGAGAGTCGGATCGACGCTGGGCATATCTCCAATGGTCGTCGTATTCAATGCGGAGCGCATCGCGGACTTGTCGCCGACTGGTTGAAGATTGAACAGCCACGCTTCTCCTCTTTCCCAATCGTAGGCGAGCGCACCCATCAGATCTTGCGACGACAATACGTCCAGCGCCGAGAGCGCGATGGCTCGCGCCCATGCATTGCCATCCTGAAATTCGCACGTGTGCAGTACGCAGACCAGCGCTCCCTGCGGTAACACCTTGCGCTGCGTGAGATCCATGTTTACTGGGAGCGCTCGCTCCACAGGCGTTTGGTGGTATCCGCCTGCGCCAAACGAGTTCGGACCGCCTATCATGACGAGTCCAATCCCCAAGTCGCGAACCATGGCTTCGAGCGCATTGAGCTGATCGGTGCTTAGGTCCGTCGCGCTTACGTCGGCCAATACAACCGAGTCATAGTTCTGGAATTGCGCGAGGGAAGTTGGCAGATCTCCCAGTTTGGCCTGGGTGACACGAACGCCTTCTGACTGAAGCGCCGGCAGCAAACGCTGGCTGTGCTCCCAATCCGCGTCCACGTACAGCACGTTGGGTTCGCCGTAGACAACCGTGAACGAACGGCCCTCGTTATTCGCATACGTGGTGTCCGACTCCGATTCCACGACGGCTTCATATTCGTAGAAACCGGAATTGCTCAGTTCGAGCGGCAACAGAAAGGCATTGTCTCCTTTCTGCAGGGTGACCGGAGCCGTCTGCATCAACTGACGCCCTTCACGGCCTCGTTGGTACAAACGCAAGGTGGCCTGACTATCCTGGTCGGCCTCCACTACAACGCGGAGCTTAAACGGTTCATCCGCGTTGACGCGGTTTGGCGACGCAACTTCCCGCATCCGCACTTCCGGTTGCTGACCAAGCACGATGGGAAGCACGTCGACTCCCACGCCCGCCGCCTGTGCCAGCTTCGCTTCCTCAAGCAGTGAACCATACGTTTCGTTGCCATCGCTCATGATCACAATGCGGCGCATGCATCCCTGCGGAAATGCCGCCATCGCGAGCCGAATCGCGGCGGCGATATCCGTCTGCTCGCCGCCGACGTATGACTGCACCGTGTCGAGTTCCAGCGTGGGACCCATGCTCAGCTCGATACTCGGGTTCTCGCCGAAGGCCACGATTCCCGCTTCGTCCTTCGAAGTCATGTTGGCCTGAGTCATCGTTTTCACAGTCTGTTCCGCGGCGAGACGTGTGGCCTCCGGAATACTGTATGAACGGTCAAGCAGGAAGAACACGGCCAATTTGTCGTTTATCTTGACCAGTTCCGCTCCGGCAAGCGCAAATATCATGCAGAGCAAGACAATGACGCGTATTGTGATTGCCGTCCACTTGCGGGTTGCGGACAAGGAACGAAGCTTCGAGCCTAGCCCGATAGTCCAAGGAACCAGGATCAAAAAGGCCAATCCGAGCGGAAACGTAAAGCGAATGTACTTCAAGTCGAGCGTGCCGAGGAGGTCGATGATTCGGCTCATGCGACATCCTCCCACAAGAGACGTTGGATGCGGTCGTTGTCCGTATCGGCAATAAACACATAACCGTTGGGGGAAACGGCAACCCCGCGCGGCGCGGCGAATAGCCCCGGTTCGCGTCCGGGCCCGCCGACGCACGAGCGAAACGTTCCGTCAAGGCCAAAGATGGAAAGCCTATTGTTTCCATACTCGCAAACAATCAGAGAGTCCCCGGGCGCCAAGGCAAGGTCGTGTGGGAACTTCAAGCGCCCCGGTTCGTCGCCTGCTTCGCTTATGGTATGGAGGTGCTTGCCGTCGGGGGAGAAGCATTGAACGCGGTGATTTGCCGTATCGCATACATACACGGTGTCTTTTGCAAACGTAATGGCCATGGGCCGCGAGAACTCGCCCGGGTTCTCTCCGTGTTTTCCCCATTGACGCAGGAAGTTTCCTTTGCCATCGAATATATGCACACGTTCCGCGCCCGTGCCATATTCGGAGAGGTAAAGCGTTCCGTCGGGGGCTTCCACGATGTCAGTGGGGTAGACGAACTCGCCGTTGCCCGTTCCGCTGGAACCCCACTGGCGCTGCAGCGTTCCCTCAGGCGAGTATTCCATGATGCGGCTGTAATGCGTGTCCGGGATTATCACTCGCCCGTCAGCGGCAAGTGTGATGCTGGTCGGCGTGCCATTCTCGGCGGATGGCATGGACCACTTACGCTTGAAGATCCCCTCGTGATCGAAGACCTGAATCCTTCCGGTCGTGTCCGCCACATACAACTCGGTGCTGGTCGCCATCAAAGCACGAGGCCGTTGGAATGTGCCTTCGCGTTTGCCGGAATGCCCCCACGTATGTACGCGGGTCTTCGGCACTCCTCCTTTGGCACAACCCAACACGGCTGTAAGCAGGGTAGACACAAGAAACGTTCGGCGAGTCACGCGGATCGGTTTCCTCCGGCTCGGCGTCTTCGTCATTGAATAAATAATGGCTTCTTACTGCTGTGTGGTTGCCGAATCCGGTTCGAGCGACCCGAAATACTGGCGTACGTACTCGCGCGCCCCGACAGGGATCTCTTCTTTCGTCAGGGCTTGTTCCGACTGTTGCTGTACCTGAATCAGCGCCTCGGACGTAAAGCTCCGCTCCGCATCTCCCTCTTTCTGGGGAGCGGCCCGCTGCATCAAATCGGCGAGAATCTTTCCCTTGGTCATGTCGCCGGACAACATGCTGGGATCGTACTGAGCGTCGACGTCGGGTAGCTCACCGATCGTATTGCCCTGACCCTGACCGGGACCGCGCATCCCCAACCCCTGCTTTCCGCACTGGCCGCATCCCTTGCCGTTGCAGTAGGCACAGAACTTTTCGAAATCGCCTTCGCACATTTTGGCGCGACAGTCCGCGAACTTGCCCATGCACGCCTGGAGCTTCTTCATTTGTTCGGAAAGCGCTTTAAGGTCTTCCAAAGACAGCTCCAACTTCTCAAGATTCTTGAGAGCATCCTGCATGTCCTTCATGCTCAGCCCGCTTGAAATGTTGGCCAGCGCTTTGCCCAACTCCGAGTTTTCTCCCCCGACCAGTTTGGACAGCTCCTTGAGCTCTTCGGCGAGCTTCTCCTGGTCGGCGGGGGCCATCTCGCCAGCCTGAAGCTTCTGCAGCATTTTCTGGGCTTCTTCCGCAGCCTTGTCGAAATTGCCCTTCTGTATGTTCTGAGCCAGTTCTTTGGTCAAATCCAGGCGGGAGGTATCGCCTTTCATCTTTGGAATCTTAGATTCCGTGCCTAGCTTTTCCTGGCGCTCGGCCAACTCCGTCATGACGTTGCTCAGCTTAGCCGTGGCCTGCTTCTGAGAAAGCTCGCCTCCCTCTAGTTTCTCCGCGATTCGCTCGACTTCCTCTGCCAGCTCCTGCAATTGTTCGTCATTCTGAGCGGCGGCTTCTTTCACGGGTTGCGCCGCCAACCGAAGCCGTTCAGCATGCTCTTTCATGGCAAGCTCATGCTGTTTTGCCTCTGCTTCGCGGGCGCGTTGACCAAGGAGATCGAATTCAGGCAGTAACACGTAGCCCAGGGCGAAGACCAGAATAGGAACCGTCAGGTAGCGGAAGCGCCGCGGCATGCCTACCGGGAAATCGCGATGGAGAATGATTTTGCCCAGATGCGCGCGGGCGTCTTCGTGAACTGCGTCCACCATCGGTGTGTGGACTTCGGCCAGTTCGAGCGAGCTCGTAAGCCGCTCCTGCAGGCCAAGTCTCTCGTCTGCCAGGATGGCTGCCTGCAACAGGCTTGGGCGCTTGACGTAGGTGTAGACGACGGCCCAAAGCACACCCAGAGCCGTCAGACTACCGCCAACGGGAAGCGAGTCGCCCAGCATAGGAAATAGTTTCGTGACGGTCATCCAAATGCATGCGAGCGAGAAGGCGATGAGCAGAGCCGTGCTCGTCGAGCTTAGCCACAGGCGAACAGTCAGTCTGAACCGCAGCGAGCGAAGGACAGCGGTCAACGAATCCATCTCAGTCCCTCCATCCGATGACCTTCAGTATACGATGCTGCGCATGGCGTAACAATTCCCTACTGATCGCTATGGCACTGGCACATATGAGTTATGCGCTGGAGTCGGGCGGTACAAGGTTATCTGGTTGCGGCACGATGTGCTTTTGTCGCCCGTCCAAGTAGTTCTCTGTGCATAAATGACCGAAAGCCCAATGTGCGATCAGTTGCGCTGGTTCAGTCTGCTCGACGTAGATTCGGGATTCCTGTTGGATGGGGTGGAGAAGTGACGGAGAGGATTCGTAAAACTGACAAACGGACGATAGGTGACAAAGGAAGTGACAGAGGGGTGGCAAGAAGAAGGAGTAGTTTGTTAAAGGTATGTGGCCTGAATGAGGGCATATGTCACAAATTGAACCATATTGGAACTTTGTTTTAATGGACTTGGTTGACAAATTGGATTTCATCAGAAATAAACAGTTAGCAGCGCGGGCATACTATTGCCGGCGTCGCGTCTTCCCATATTTGACTGTCTGCCAGCGCTGTAGAAGAATTGACAGTTTGACGAACGGCATGCTTGTGAAAGACCGGATGACTTGCCTGTCGAACTGAGAGTCATTCCGCGCTTCGCTGTCGAGTGAACGATGAGTCGCACTTTGAGGCAAGTGCTTTATCGACAATCATTTGCGCTTGATGACGATTCTGCTCTGCCTCAGTGAGCCTGAGAGAATCCCGGCCGGGACTGCGAGTGGCTAGTGGCTCTTATCGGTATTGAGCAGGGCAACCACTTCTTCCGGGGTTTTGCAGGTTGCAAGCTGCTGACGGAAACCTTCCTGCTTCATGGCGGTCATCACTTGAGCGAGCAGGGTAAGGTATTCCTTTTGGGAACCCGACGGCATTGCGAACAAAACAATGATATTCACCGGGTTATTGTCGAGGGTATTGAAGTCGATGCCGCTGTGAGAAATGCCCACACCGACTGTGGCCCGGCGAATCGCGTCGATTCGTACGTGGGGGATGGCCACACCGGAGCCGATGCCCGTGCTCATAACGGATTCGCGTTCGTGAACCGCGCGGCGGAATTCATCCAGGTCGGAAACGACGCCAGAGGAAGCGATCGCATCCACCACGGAGTCCAAGGCTTCGTGCTTGGAGATCTGATCCGGGTAGATGCAGACGGCTGAAGGTTCGATTACCAGTCCAAAAACGCTCATAGTACACCCAAAGTTCAAAGTGGAAACGCCTGTGCGGGGCATTGTCATCCCGATTGTTCGCCTTGAGCCACGTCGTCACGCTCAAAAGACGAAAAGAAGCCCCTTCCCCGGACGCTTGCTCCCGATTCTGTTGGAAACCCGATCCGTGAGATCTTACACCTCTTGTATAGGACCGGTCAATCAGATGAATGATGGAGGTATATGACTGAGGAGCGCGGTTGGTTAAAGGTCGCCATGGAAAGTTGGACGTGCCGGACCATCATGGCCACGCAGGGAAGGCCGGAGCCGCGGATTGGGTATGCCGGAGACTTTAGCGTGTGGAATTTGGCGAAGACCAAGGGCAATGATAGTAAAAAGGATGCGGGTCCTGGACGTGAGGTGGGCGAATGGAGGGGCGAGTACCGATGAAGCACATAGTGGTGTTTTTGTTCTTTGCCGGGTGCGTCGCAGCGCAAGTGGTCGATAAGGAGCAGACTTCTGTCAACGGCGATTGGACGATCCGGGTCTCTCCCGAGGGGCGAATTGACAGTATGCGAAACAGTAAGGGGATCGACCTCGCCCATATAGCCTCCGATGCTCTTACGCTGCGGCTTTACGATGGCGACGAGGTGAAGGAATCCTATTCGCTGTATTCTCCGATATCCGCAAAGCTCGTCGATTCCGGTGTCGAACTTGAATACGACTTGTCCAGCGAATGTTCTCTGCGAATTCGGCGCCTGATGGTGCCCGAGACCATATTGGGATGGCCGGTCTTGCGGCAGACGGTAACACTGTATCCCTCGGAACCCCCGTTTACAGGTGCTTTGGATTTGACCTTTCCGCTTTGCTCATCGCGTGGGGGAAAGCCTCACATCTTTATCCCGCGGCAAGATGGCGTTGGCATGGACATTCCCTTTTCCAATCACCTGCGCGCCTCGTGGCCCCTTACGGCAAAGCCGTTCCGCGACGGTGACGCCGGCGAATCGCTCGCGATACCAATGTTGAGTGTTGCGAACAAAGATAATTCGGACCGCGTTACCTTCGTGGCCGATCCATATTGGTCGGCGGGCTTCCACATAGGAATAGAGCACCTCGCCTTCAGTTCCGGTTATCTCATTACTAGCGACCTTCCTTTCCATGAGCTTACGCGGACGTTTTGGACCGTGATTCATTCGGGCGAACCGGCAGAGGCGATGAAGGCGTGGTATGCGACGGCGCTGGCGGACGTGCCTGCGGGCCCGGATTGGCTACACGACATTGCGTGGCAGCATTACGACTACCTGAGTCACGGGGGACAAGGCTGGTTCGAGGACCTCGATGCGGTTGACAAGTACGTTGCGCGTGAAGACAGAGGCAAGGTCATCTTTGCGTTGCACGGTTGGTATGACGTGTTGGGAAGGTATACCTACGATGCGGAGAAGGGCAAGCTCGACGATAGCTGGACAGCGTTTCCGAATGCAGCCGCCGTAAAGGACCGTTTCCCGACCTCGGAAGCGTTACCGATGTCGAAGGCGGAAATGCATCGGCGCATCAAGTACGCAAAGGATCGCGGCGTGCGTGTTGCCATCTATTTCGCGGATGGATTGACGGCATGCGACGCCGCGGGACGTTTCAGCGAAGACAGGTTGCTGTCGTGGGGCGGGTGGAATGGCCCTGACACGGTCGGAAAGGCTTATTCACAGGATCCGTCGAATCGGGATGTGTATTCCTGGTATCTCGACTACATGAAAGCGTTGCTTGAGGAGTACGGAAACGAAGTCGATGCGTTCGTGTGGGATGAGACGTTCATGGTGCGCAACGGGGCCGTGGCGTCTGAGAAGGCGGAAACCAAGCAGTACATCGCACCCACATTCATGCGCCTTGTGCGTGATTTGACGCAGATGACGACTACGTACAACAGCAAACTGGCCTTTCTGACGAGTGATTGCATCGGTGGTACTTCGGATGACAAGACACGTTGGCTTGACGTGCCTCCCTACGCGATCGCCGCGCACGGCACGTATCAGGATAGCCATAGCAGACCCTCTGTGTGGCCGTATGGCATCTTCCCGAATTACCGCAATGTGCTGTGGTCGTGCAATTGGAGTGCGGTGAAGAACTTCGAATGGACGAAGTTCGGGGTGGAGCATTACGATACACCGGTCGCTACAAGCAACGGCTGGCTTGACGACAAAGGCATAGCGCGGCTGTCAGACGAAGAGCGTCAACAGGTGCTCGATTTATTCACTGCACGAAAGACTCGTCAGCAACATCTGAAGTGGCTCGATAGCCCCGCGCAGCACTAGCATCTTTATCCATCACGTGCCAATGGCTTCGCGCGCGTGCTAGGATTCGCGCGGAATTCGAACCAACGAGGAACTCCCTATGCATTCGGGTGTGCGATTGTCTGTGATTGGGGCTATATGCGTTTCGTTGGCATGCTCTGCCTTTGCCGCGGAGGGGGAAGAAAATGAAAAGCACTTCACGGCGGGTGCGGCGACAACAAACATCACGCCGCCTTTAGGCGTGGATTTGGCGGGACAACTTCACAACCGCATCGCGACGTACGTGCATGACGAATTGCACGCACGTTGTCTGGTGCTGAGTGATGGAACAATCCAGATTGCCATTGTCATCGTCGATTCGTGCAAGATGCCCGCAAGCATTGTTGACCCCGCGAAGAAGCGCATCGAAGAGACAGTCGGAATTCCCGGCGCCCAAGTCCTGATCGCAGCGACGCACACGCACACGGGGCCGTGCACAATCGAGGGACGGCAGTCGAAACCGGATCCCGAATACGTACGATTTCAAACTTCGCGAATCGTCGACGCGGTGCGCATTGCCGTGGAGAACATGGTACCTGCGGAGATTGCCTGGGGGACGGGGACGGTCGCGGACGAAGTCTTCAACCGGCGTTGGCGGATGAAGCCGGGTACGATTCCCCCCGACCCGTTTGGAGGAACGACGGATCTGGTGAAGACCAATCCAAGCGTTGCCGATCCGAATTTGATGGAACCGGCTGGGCCTACGGACCCGGAGGTTGCGTTTGTCGCTGTGCGGAAGCCGGGTGGATCTCCGATCGCGCTGCTCGCGAATTATTCGTTGCATTATGTGGGTGAAGAGGGAGAGGAGACGCACGTTTCCGCGGACTACTTTGGATATTTCGCGCGGAGTATTGAGACTCTGTTGAAAGCGGAGCGGCAAGACCCTCCGTTTGTGGGCATCTTGTCGAATGGGACAAGCGGCGACATCAACAACATAGACAGGACCAAGGAGAAACCCGAGCAAGAGCCGTATACGCGGATGCAGCAGGTGGGCGACAAGCTGGCCAAGGAAGTGTACCGGGTGTATCGGGGACTTCAGTGGAAACCGTGGGTGTCGTTGAATGCGGCCCTGGAAACGTTGGACGTCGCGGTTAGGCTGCCATCATTGGAAGAGGTGGAAGATGCCAAAGCAAGGCTCGCGAAGGCACCAGCAGAAGGGTTGACCGATATCGCGGATATGTATGCGCTGGATACGGTGCGGCTGGCGAATTACCCGGCGGCGGCGCGGGTGGTGCTGCAAGCGTTGCGGATTGGAGACGTAGGCATTGCGGCCATTCCGTGCGAGGTGTTTTGCGAGACAGGACTGGCGCTGAAAAGTGAAAGCGTCTTGAAGCCCACGTTTACCATCGAGTTGGCGAATGGCTACGGCGGCTATTTGCCAACTCGGGAACAGCATGAACTGGGCGGGTATGAAACGTGGCGGTGTTCGGCGAGCTTTCTTGCCGTGGACGCCGAGGAACAGATACGAGCGGCGGCATTGAGGTTGTTAGCCAAGGTGGCGGAAACCGAAGGGAATTAGGAGTCCTATGGGACCCATAGGTCCCATGAGCCGACTGAACCAACCGAACCAAGTGGGAAACGACAACCTGGGATAGTCGGTAAGCATGTAGAGAGAAAAAGCCGCCGCGGCAAACCCATTGGTTCACCGCGGCGCCGGAATCGTGTGAGCGGGCCTGTAAGCCGAGTCCTGTCTAGGACGCCGAAGCGTCCCGAGGCGGCCATTCCTCTAGGACGTACGTCACCGCACGCCTCAAGCTTCCTACCCGGGAGCAGAGCGGGCCACTCCATCGCTCCCCTATTTGGAATTGCTCCAGGTGGGGTTTAGCCAGCCGGACTGTTGCCAATCCGCTGGTGCGCTCTTACCGCACCTTTTCACCCTTGCCGGTCTCAAAGGGACGTAGGCGGTGTAGTTTCTGTGCCACTTTCCGTCGGGTTGCCCCGCCTTCGCGTTACGAAGCACCTTGCCCTGTGGAGCTCGGACTTTCCTCGACGCACCGAAGCGCGCCGCGACCGCCCGGCCTGCTCACATGCGATTAGTATAGCGCAAATACGGGAGGCGAAGACGAGAGGCTCTACGACGAGAAGCGGAAACAGGTCTTAAGAGATTGCGCGTATCAAGGCGATTGGGGAGTTCGGAGTTGGGCAATACGTTCGAGCCGGGCCATACGCTCTTGCCACTCTTGTTGCTGCTCCGGCGTGAGAACCTCCGCAATTTGCTGCTTGGTGAGGGCGAACTCTTGGGCGATCCTGGGCAGGTTATCGCGGTAAATGGCGCCGAATGCCTTTGTGCGTTCCGCAAGGATCTTCTCAACCTGCTGGGTCTGGTCATCGGTAAGATCCAGTTGGCGCCGGAGACGGTTGGCGGCACGAGACGCGTTCGATTCGGGATGCTGGACCGCGTCGACGATGCGCTTGCCTATGATCGCGGTGGTGCCGGCTGCACCGATGACAATGCCGCAAATCAACACCACGAACGCCAAGAGCAGTGTGGGCCAGTGGAAGAAGCGCGGGCGACGCACAGTAGTCTTGTGCACAGGCGGCGCTATCGTGTCGGGAGACGCCTCGGCGGATTCGGTGACGGTCGGCTCGTTCATAGGACACCTCCAGTGACGGCATAAAGCAGGTCTATCCACGGGTCCGAGGCAACGGAATCCAGGTAAAACACCAGATACGCCGCGGGCGCGGCAATGGCCGCCGAAAAGGAGGCAGCCAACGCAAAGGAGCGCATCGCGAGAATCGGCAATACCGATGGGGCGGAACGGTTTTCCGCAAGTGTCGCGATAACGTGACCCGCAACGGACACAGACGGTGCGACGTCCTGTTTGGCGCGTTGGGCCAGTCTTTCCAGGTCATTGAGAGACGGCATGACTACGACTCAGCCTCCAATTCGGACATGATGCGCTGCAATTTCGCGCGAGCCCGCCAGACTTGTACCTTCACCATGGATCGTGTCCATCCTAGCAAGTCGGCCGTTTCCTCCACGGTCTTATCTTCCAGATAGCGCAGCGTAAGTACCAGCCGGTCGCGGGGTGGAAGCAAGGCCAACGTGCGATGGATAAGTTCCGCAGCCTCACCGGGGGACGTATCGTTGGAGTCCGGCGTTCGCCGCCACTCCTCCGAGACACGGCGCTCCAGATCGGTGTCGCGGCGCGCTTTTCTCCAATATCGGTACCCGACGCGCAACGCGACGCGAGACAACCAATGCGCGAAGGGAGCCTCCGCGCGGTAGGTGTGCAGGCTCAGATACGCTTGAACGAATACGTCGTGGACGAGTTCCGCGTGGAGATTCCGGTCGCGAGTGAACCGCCACATAATCGAGGCCACGTGATTCTGGTTGCGTTCGATTATTCGCCGTAGGGCCGATTCGTCGCCACCCTTACACGCGGCCACGTCGGCGCGGTCGGCGTCAATCGATACGCTGCCAGGAGAACAGGATTCCGCGGAATGCATGGCAGACAGCTTGACTGGATTCGGCTCGCGAAGCAACCCCGCGCCGCCGGTGAATATCGCGTGGGTCCAACTCAGGGCGATGGAACTCATGTTTCGACCTCGTGACTCTGTTACGCCTCATTGTGGGCGCAAACGGGGGAGAGGTTACACGCGGAGGCACGAACGGAGCGTCATCGTAAACCCTTGTCAGATTGTTCTTTAGGCAGTTCTGGGAGATCCGTGTTCCCAACGATGAGCATGTCGTTTTTGTATTTCGACTCAACCAGGGTCCGGAGTCCCTCGATCGGTCCGCTCTGAAGGACGGTGAAGTTCAAATCGCGCTTCCGGACCGCATAGAAGAATGGCTTGTCGGAAGCGAGTTTCGCACGGATGGCCGCAGGATCAATGTTTAACGGAATTGGGGTGCGCGCGTAGAAGGCGAAGGCGGGGTAGACCTTTGCCGCCTCAATATCGTACCCGCCGCGCCGGATTTCGCCGGCCAGGGTGGCGATTTCCTTCGGGGAACGCTTGCCGGTGTTTTTGTAGCTGAGAAACGTGAAATTTATGCCAACCGCACACAGGGCCAATATATACGCACAAATGACGCGACGGACCGCTACGCCTCGCAAGACAAAAGGTATCACAGCAGCAATTACCGCGAGTATCCATATGGTTACGAGCAGTTGAGACTCGGGAATTGCCAAGTTTAAGCGTATCTCCTGCATCTGCGTTGTGAAAGCTATCGCGGCACCAATCGCCGCCACAGGTGCGAAGTAGGTCCATGCTCTGATCCAGAACATGGTCCATGCTTGGCCGAAGCTTAGGCTCAGGTTTTTCGGAAGAATGGTGAGGTGCACCCCGAGGGCAAAGACGATGAACGGTACGCAGGGCAAGACGTATTCGTATTCTTTGCCCGCGATGAGCGAGAAGACAAGCACGCTGAGCATGCCCATGAGCACGGAGAAGCGGTACATAGTCGTTCCAGAGTTCCAGCGATTGGGGGACAGATGTAGCGGGAGCAGGAGCCCCCATGGCGCGAGCATGACCGGCAAGGCGACGAAGTAGTACCAAGGCGGGCCACTATTGATACTACTCGCGGTATACGTGCGCTCCACCACTTGATTGTTCAGCATGGCGCTGATGTAGTCCCAGCCCTTGGTCTGAAGCACGGCGATGCCCCACGGCGCGGCAAGTGCAATGCCAACAAGCATGATGCCGAGCCAGCAGGCGAGAACGCGCAGGCGGAGCCGTGGCGCGCCGTACCACGCGTGATGACTGCACGCGAGCAATACGATGGCCAAGGCGACTGGCGTTCCGAGGGGCCTTGACAGCGACGGTATCGCGGCTGCGGCGCATTTGAGAAGGACTTCGAGCACGAACGCTCCCGCACACCACTTGATGCAGGAGATCAGGCGCCGGTTCGGTTTGTCTCCGTTCACGATGAGCGTTGCGGCAGCGGCAGCCCACAGAAACAGGAACGCGGCGGGACCTTTCAACAT
Source organism: Candidatus Hydrogenedentota bacterium (assembly GCA_019695095.1). NCBI lineage: Bacteria > Pseudomonadati > Candidatus Hydrogenedentota > Candidatus Hydrogenedentota bacterium. Next base: position 23,646 of record JAIBAQ010000015.1, on the reverse strand, counting down.
GATCGCCGCACCGAATGCAACGCCTCCTGCCAGGGTTATAAACGCGGCGCGGCCTGCACGCTCGGCGCGAGCGGCCCTCCACAGCGCAACGATGCTGAGGAAAACACCGAGTGTCAGCGGGATATCGAGTTCGGCCCATCGCATGCGGTCGAGCGCGTAGGGAGCGACCGCCATGATCAGAGCGCCCCAACGCGCCTGCAATTCACCACCCTCACGGCGGAGCAGGAAGTACACGCAGAGGACAAGCGCGATGCCGCATGCCGCCGTCGGTATGCGCGCGGTGAGCGGAGAGATGACCCCCGTGGTCTTGTAGACGAACGCAATCGCCCAGTAGAGGAGCGGCGGCTTGACCAGATAATCGACGCCGTTGATCGTCGGGATGAGCATGTTGTGGTCGCGCAGCATCTCCATGGGTGGAGTCGCCCGCTGGCCTTCGTTGTCCGTAACCACGTCCATGTGGCCAAGGTGCAGCCCCACCGAGAAGCAGGCCGCAAGAATCAGCAAAATGAAGAATCGTTTCGAATTCATGTTACTCTCTGAAATACTCTGTGTCCGTTTCACGAATAACCCCGTGTTCCCCGAGGCTTGAAGTCCTTAATGGCTGATTGTTCTTCTTTTCGTGTAATTCTTTTGATTCGTGGTCAGATTCTAATCACGCTGTGGCGTGGTCTCCTGACCGCGCCACTCTTGCGACCGAAGGCTCCACCGCACCCGTGCTCCCCGTGGTGTGAGCTTATTCGAGCTTAATTCTTCCTCGCATGGGTGTTCATCGGTGTCTATCGGTGGTTGATTTGCTTGGTTCGCGCCCCTTTGCACGGTGTCAGTCCGTGATAGTCAGTGCTGCTCGAACTGGAAAATGGTCCGAGGGATAGCGGCCGTCTTTGTTGTAGGTGATTGTTTCGCATTCGTCGGCTCGAACAGGGCCACGCAACATGATCCAGTCGATGCGAGAATCCTCGCCTTCTTTGGGGGGGCCGAAACTCCCAAAGGTAATGGTCGGGCCGGAATGCTTCGCTGCCACCAACCATGCATCGGCAAGTCCGCCTTCCGTGAGTGTGGTCCACGCGACCGATTTTCCCGCCGCGGAATTGTAGTCGCCGGTGACGATGACAGGGGTGTTTTCGGGAAGCTGCTTGATACGTTCAAGCAGCACGCGGGCGGCTCCTTGCCGGGCTGGTTCGCTCTTGTGGTCGAAGTGCGTGTTGAAATGCACGAAGAAGCGCTTGCTCGCGTGGTGGTAGAAGCGCGCCCAGGTAACCATGCGAGTGCATGACGAATTCCACGAAAGGGAGCCTGGAACTTCGGGAGTCTCCGACAGCCAAAAATTGCCGACGTCTAGTGGACTCACGACATCCTTCTTATAGAGAACGGCCATTCGCTCGCCGTTGCCGTCCGCCTCGCGTCCTACACCAAACCAACGGTATTCGGGAAGCTTATCGACGATATAGTCCGCCTGAAAATCGAGGCACTCCTGCGTGCCAATGATATCCGGGTTGGCTTGCCGAATGGTGTCGACGAGAATGTCCTTGCGCTTCTCCCAAGCGTTTTCACCGTCCTTGGCCGTGCCGTATCGCACGTTAAAGGACAAGACGGTAAGCTTGACTTCCTCGGCGGCCGCAGTGGCTATGCCAATACTGAGGACAAGCACGAGTGTGATGACTGTGAGACGCATAGTGTGGCTCCGGATAGGTTTGCTCGTGGGAATTGTGTCAGCCGGACGTACCTTGGCTCAAGGCCGGCGTACAACACGACTCTTTGGGCGACGCGAACAACTCCGACGCGCGCTCGCAACCTGCTTCAGAGAAGAAGTCGAGCGCGGTGGTGGAGAACGCTTGAAAGTAGGAATTCACTTCGGCGTTGAGCGACGCGACCAACTCCTCGCGGCCAGCAAGGATCTCCTCGGTGTCGCAGCCAGGTGCCGCGGCGACATAGTCTCGAAGGACGCGAATATCGTTCCAGTCGCCCAAGACTTCCTGAGATGCCTTCAAATCCTCGATGAAATGCGTCATGCGCGCGCCGTAGAGCTTGCCCAAGATTTCGCAATGATAACGCAGTTTCTTGAACGCGATGCGGACTTGGTGCAGGGATTCCTCGTTGGGTTCGAGCTGCCACGCGCTGAAGCGTCGCAGCAGTTCACCGAACTCTTCGCGAAGGGTCTTTTCCGCGTCTACGATATAGCAGGTGTGCGCGGGTTTGGAACGTTCAAGCATCGCTTTGCAGAGCTCCGCGAAACCTGAAGCGGAGACGACCTCGACCGCGTGGTCGACTTGCGGGCACTCCGCACTGCGCAGACCGCGCAGGTATCGAAGGACTTCGCCCGCGGCGGCACGCGATGGGCCGTGCAGCCGGTTGCGCCGCTTGGTGAGTGCAGCGATGGAGACATCCAGTTCGCGGGCCTTGCCGAGACTGCGCGTAACGTCCCGGATAGCGGCCTGAAACTCTTTGCGCTTTTTCTTCTTGAAGAGGTGAGTGTGCGCGGCAAGCGCGGCACGAAGGCGGCGCGATGCCACGCGCAAGTCATGGACACCTTCAACGTCGTGAGAAGCAGCCGCTTTCGCATGCTTGCGCAGTTCGGACGTGTAATTTGTGAGGAGCCTCGAAGCAGCGTCGTGGGCGAGTGAACACGTTTTGTTTTTGTGACTCATTGCAGCCGGCCATTCCAACCTTCGGGCGAGCCGTAGGCGTGAACAATGCGCACATGCGGCGAGCGTGATATCCCGCCGGGATTCAATCCGGGTTGACCTTCAGGGACAGATGCTTTGAGGCCCGCATAATAGTCTTTCCACGCAGGAAAAGTCTCGCCCGAAACGGGGTCTTTGAACGTCATGGGTGCTAGATCGAAAACGGGCTGTCCGCCATTGGCCTCAAGAAATGCCTCATAGACCAGTTCCGAGCAATAGAACGTTTCCGTGTCCATTACGTAGACGTTGTCGTATGGCCGGCCGAGATAGGTGCGCGCTGCGGCGATAGCGTCAGGTATGAGTCTCGCTGTTTCGCTATCCAGTCTACCGACGAGCACTTTGGATTCGCCGGATTTGACGGCACTTCTTCTGAGAAACGAGCGCAGAGGTGTCTCGACTACTCCCTTGCCCACGGCTTCGATGACCCATACGCGGCGGCCTTCTATGCGACTGACCATGCCAACGTGCGAGAAATGCGCGCCGTCCACTCCCTGCGTTACGGTTTCGATCGCGTCACACAGCGGCCCGCAATCGAGATCCTGAAAAAGCAGATCGCCGAGCTGCGGCTGGAATTCCGTGCCCGGCGTGTTATGCATTGATGCGCAGCCTAGCCCCGCGAGGAGCATGAAGACTGTTAACGCCATGTGTCGTATAGGATGCATCATGAAATCACTTTGAGTTCGACCTTTGCGCTGATGCCGGCGATTTCCACGGGCTTGCCGAATACTTCCTCGAAGAGGCCGCGCTTGCGGTTTGCGCCGCCAAGGTCGGTATCGTTTGGCGAACACTGCGTGACTACGATGCGGAATCCAAGGTCAGTAGTCTCGAAGTGCAGACTTCGCGCGGAGGACGTGTGTGAACGATCAAGCCCATCCGCGATGCGCAACAGTGCCGCGAGACGCCGCACGACTTCCTGAGCTTCTGGATCCAAATCTCGATAGATTTTGTGGTCTGGCTTGGGATGGGCTTTCCGATGATACCGCGCGATACAGGCCACGATTCGCATTTCGTTCTTTGTATACCCAGTGAGCTTTGACGCGAGGATAATGTCACGCGATTTCTTGTGATGTATCAACGGATCGACGGAGTGCCCTGTATCGTGCAGTAGCGCGGCGGCCTGAAGAAGCAGGCGCTCGCGCAGGTTCAGGCCATGCACCGAAGTTGTGGCATCGAACAATTGCGAAGCAAGGGCGCAGACGTGAACGGAGTGCGCCGGATCGGGATCCAGTTTTGCCGCAAGAAACTGAGCCTGCTGTAATCCTTCGTCTTTACGTACCTTGTTGCTCATCGCGCTCCTATGCGTATAGCGACTATTATTTGCGGCGTACTTTGCCGACGGTGCTCAGCGACAGATCGACGAACTGGCCGCCTGCGGTCTGGGAGCAATGCACGGCGATAACGTTCTTCTGCCCCGCCTTGAAGAGGGCTCTTTTGCCCTCGGACAACACGATCCGTTCGTACGAGCTGGTATAGCCCTTTCGCTCAACCAGCAGTTGCCCGTTGATGTAGACCTGCGCGTCTTCGTCATGGTGCAGGTCTAGCCATATGGGCCGATTGGCAAAGTCTTTGGGTATGGAGACCTCTGTGCGCAACCAGATATTCGGCGTGTTCCATTCGGTGCCGACCAAGGCCCCCGGGGTGCCTTTTGTGCCAAAACCGGCCGGGGCGCTTTGCCAATTCCTGTCATCGAAACTGGGCTGGTTCCAGTCTGCGCCGGGATCGGTGGTTGTGTATTGCCAGACGTGGCCGTCCGGGCCGCGCTTGACAATTTCAATCACGGAATTCACTTGCGAATCCACGATTTCAGGCTGCTTGGAAGGGACTGTCGCGCCCGGCTTCAACTGGAAGAGCAGGGCGGGATCGGCTGGGTAGGAACCCATATTCGCGCCGTAGATGGCGAGTCCGCCGACGTGCGCCGCATCGCTTTTTACCTCGAAGCGTAGTTCGACGGGTTTCTTCTTCTTGAGCGATGCCTTCAACGCATCCAGTGCCGCTCCCTCGATGCGGATGTCAAAAACTTGGCCGTGCGATCCGTGGTGGAATCCGGCGACGTGCGACATAATGCCTTCCGCATCCGCGAAATCGTTGTCGACGGAAACGGTCTTGATCTCCACGCCATTTACCGTGATTGCGATATCGGTTGGCCACGCCTTGCCATCGGTCTGTGGATAGTCTTGAGGATGCTTGCGTTGCGGCCAGTCTTTGCGCTCGTCTTCCGCTTGTGCGCCCAGTTCCGCGACAAGGCGGCACTCTTGGATCGCATCAACTTTGAGATCGGAAGGCATCTTGAGGCGATAGGCAACGGAGCCGTTCTTGTAACCGAAGGTCTTGCTGGTGTTCTTGGGTGGGATTGCGCCGGGCGCGGCGAACGTATATTCGCTGAACGCGTCGACTGGGAACGATGCGCAGTACAACCCAGGTGCATTCCAGATCGGGCTGTTCTTAACGTGCACAACGCAGTAGTTCGCGCCAATGCGTTTTCCATCTTTAAGGACTTCGGCAACGACGCTTATCAGGCCGTTGTTTTTGGGCGCGACGAAGTCAAACGTGCCCTGTGGTGAAACCGTAAACGGTTTTGCGTCTGTCACGGGCCGTTCGACGGGAGCAATGCTGGCGGACCATTCCTGCCCGTCGGTCGACTTGCCCGCCGCGGATATGCGAAGGGTAAGCCCCGTGTCTTCGGACCAATGGCTGAGCAGAATGGGGACACTCACCTTGTCGCCGGGGTTCACGGCTTGGTACGGCGGGCAATCGAGAACCGGGTACTCGGCGCCCTGCAAATCGGCGACCTTGATGCCTGCGGGATACGCGAAGACTTTATCGCTTCGGTCGTAGTTCATGTACCCGTTGTGTTCCCACTCGATGTCTTCGAGTTCGGTGTAGACATAACCGCAGATCTTGTTGTGCTTGCGGAGCAGATTGGTCAGGAAGAGAAAGACCCACGAAATATCCCGATCTCCGGAGCCTGCGCTGACACCGCCGTATTCCGAGTTGATAAGCGGCGCAGTGTCTTGCTTCCAACCCTTGGCGTAGTTGTAATCGGAGCCGGGGAACGTCTTCGCGACAATTTGGTCGATGTTGTCCTTTGCATCCTGCACGTTGTCCGTGTAGAAGTGCCAGGAGTTGATGTCGGAAATGACGTGGTCGTAATTGCAGGCCGAGTTGTCCTCAATCAGCCTGGTTGGATCAAGCTTCTTGGCTTCGTGGTATTTCTCGGCCACCCAATTCTGCGTGTCTTTGTCGTACCCCTTGTCTCCAATGCCCCACGTTTCATTAAATAGACACCAGGAAAATACGGCGGGGTGATTGAAATCGCGGGCAATCTGGCCTCGCATGGTGGCTTCCCACGCGCCTCGAGAGCGGTCGGATTTGGTCCACCAATTGGGGACATCGCTCATGATGAGCACACCAAGCTTATCGGCCCAGTAGAGGGCGCGGGGTTCTTCGGTCTTGATGTGAATACGCAGGAAGTTGAGACCCAGATCCTTTGTCTTCTCGTAGTCGCGCCGGATATAGGCATCGTCGGGGTGTGTGTGTATGCCATCGGGATTGAATGACTGATGCAATGCCCCGCGAAGGTAGATGGGCTTGTTGTTGAGCAGGATGTACTCGTACTCGCTGCCGCCGTAGGTACCTCGCGAGACTTTGCGCATGCCGAAGTAGGTCTTCGCGGAATCCACGACCTTGCCGTTTTGAAGCAGCTCGATGACGGCGTCGTAGAGGTTGGGGGAGTCCGGCGACCACAGGGCTGGATTCGCAATGGCGAGGGTCACATTGGCCAAGTTTTCACCGGTCTTGCACGCGATTTTCTGCTTCGCGGACTGAGTCTGACCGTCGCGGCTTGCCGTGACGGATAGCGTATAGGAACCATCCTTTGGCGCGATTACGGATACTTCAAACCCTGCCTTCGCGTTATCGATATCGGGATAGACGTGTGTCTGTCTCAAGAATGCGGTTCCGCGAGATTCAAGATATACCGTCTGCCATATGCCGCCGGTCTGCGTGTACCAATGAACCTGTTTCCCGGTGGGCAGGTCCGCCTCAGAGCGATCTTCCACGCGGACCGTCAGCCGCACGTTCTCGCCGGGCTTTGCTACGTCGGTCAGTTCCACTTCAAAGGGGACGTACCCACCTTCATGCGTGACGAGTTCTTTGCCATTTGCGTAGACCGTAGCCTTCCAGTCGATTGCTCCAAAAACGACGAAGACGCGGGGACCAGCATCGGCCGGGATAGTGATATCGCGCTCGTACCACGCGACACCGTTGTAATCGACGGCCTGGATGCCCGAAAGCTTGCTTTGCCATGGATAGGGCACGTTTATGGTCTTTGTGTAGTCGTGTTTCTCGAACCATGCCTCTTTCACCCCGGCGTCGTTGGAGTCAAAATCGAATCGCCAGGAGCCATTGAGATTGACGTACGGACGGGACCAGTCGGGGCGGGGATGAAGATCGGGATTGTCCCAGGCCATGGCAGTGGTCGAAATGGACAAGAAAACAAGCAGAAAGGCTCGGTGACTGATCATTGCTTACTACCCCTACGATGAATCGCGGCGGGCGTAAAGCCGCCGCTCCCAAGATTCAGGTATCGTAGTGACCGGTGTAGTATGTGTCAACTTCCGAGACAGTGGGAAGAGGGAATAGGCGCAAAGATGGAGCCTTCGCTCGAAACAAAGAGTGCAAACGTTTTCCTGGATGGTGCGCGCGGCGCGGTCGTGTGTCTGGCGATTGCGGGAACGGCCTGCGCGTATTCGGTGCATATGGAGACTTTTCTGGATGCCAAGGCGGCCGTCCTTGGGGTGCTTCTGATATGCATGGGGTTGTTGACGATTCTGCGTGGACGGCTGCCCTGGGAAGGTGTGCGCACCTACAGCCTGCTGGCCTTGTTCTTTGCAGTCGCCACCGGGCTGCACATCTTTCGCGACGATTCGCGATTTCACGATTTCCCCTATGAAACGTGGCCTCAGGTGCTGTCCGTCCTTTTTGCCATAGCGGCGTTCGATCTTTTAAAAGAGGCGAGATGGCGCAAGCGTTTCTTGGCGATGCTTATCTTCTCGGGCATCTTGGTCTCGTTTGCGGCCATTGTGCAGGTTGCCGACGCATTTCCCGCTTGGTTTCCGACCTACGATGGCAAAGCCCAGCCTCTTTACTCCGTGTTCGGAAATTCCAATTTGCTGGGGGCTTATCTTGCCGTGCTGGTCCCGCTGCTTGTTTGGCGGATGGCATCAGGTCTTCGTGAATGCGGCGATTCCGAGGAGAAGCGATCCGGCATCGGAATGTGGATTGTCGATGCGATCGTATTGCTGCTGTTTCTACTGATACTGGGTCTGACAGGATCGCGTGGAGCGTGGGGCGCAGCTCTTGCCGGAACGATTGTGGCATTGGGCGCGCGTGGTGTAACACCCAAGCGGGCCTTCGTCGTCGGGCTAGTCGCGCCGTTGGCAATCTTCGCCGCTGTGTATGCCGCGCCCGACCGAACGGTTGAACGGCTGTCCCATTCCATGTCGCGTGAGGACTCGGGGGGCAACCTGCGTCTTTGGTTCTGGGATGGGACCCGCCGGATGATTCGGGACCATTGGCTCGTAGGGACTGGTCCAGGCACGTTTGCGTATCGCTCTCCGTATTACATGGGGGAGGCGCTATGGGCGCCGGGAGGCGAACGTTTGGCGCACAATGAACTGCTGGTTGAAGACCCCCATTGCGAGCCCCTTTTGATTCTTGCCGAAACCGGGGCAGTGGGTGCGATCATCTGGCTGGTAATGATTGTCATTGTGTTGAGATGTCGAGGCCCGGAGTGGGGTTCGCTGGTTGCGCTTGGCGCGGTCGCCTGTGTGTCATTCCCGTTTCGAAGCCCGCCCCATGTGCTTGCGGCGTTGCTGCTGGCGGGAATGCTATTGGCGCGACGACGTTCAACGAATGGGGTAGGACAAGAGCCAGGATATGCTACTCCCAGCCGTGCATGCGCGGCGCTTGTTGGGGTCATTTCGGTGGGATTGGGGGCTGGGTATGTCGCCCTGGTTTCTCCGGGTAGTTGTCTGCTGCGTTACGCGCAAGACGTTCATCTAACGGGCGCACCACCGTTTGACGCGTACGAGCGCGCGTTGGCGTGGCCGCTGCAACGGCCTACGGCCCACGAGCACTACGGGATCGCGTTGCTGAATGCGGGACGAAAGGAGGAGGCGCGCCGCCAGTTTGAGCGGGCGCTTAAAGGAATCGATACGGGCGCGGTGCATCTCGCGCTGGCATTGCTAGCGGTGGAGCGCCACGATGGGCAGACAGCTTTTGGACACTTCGACGCGGCAATATGGCGCTGGCCTCAGAATGAGACTGCATGGCGAGGGATTCTCGCGGGCAGTGTGGGTGAATCCAGAGAGACTGCGCTGAATTCGGCGCGTCGTTGGCTGGATGAGGAGACTGTGCAGAGATTGGATAGAGAGACCGGTCATCAGGGGACAACGCGGGGGCGCAGTACTCCCTGAAGTGTGACGCTGGCTTTGGAGCCGGGCGCTCCATTTATAGCAAGTTGGTAGCTTGAATCCGGCGACACCGCCGTGGTGAATCGATAGGGCGGGGCATCGGCGTAGTGACAGAATTGACCATCCTTTCGCAGGCCGACGCTTAGTGCGGCGCCTTGGGGTTCCGGCGTAACCGTAAACGTTACATCCGCGGCCTGAGCATCAAGCCAACGCGACCCCGTCGATTGCCACGTAATGGTCCAGACCAGGGGCGTCGAGCCTTGGCCAGCTTCGACCGTACTTGCCGAAACGTCTGAGTCCACGGCCTTGGCAGCAGCGGAAATTCTGTAGATTTCCGCAAGCGGCGCTGGACCCAACTGTGCGATAGAGACTGCGGCTATTGTGGCAAGCGCGCCGATACCCTGAATCAACCAGATCCGAATACCCTGTCCCAACGAGAACTTGCCCATCATCATCACAGCGGCAAAGGACAGGATAGCCATCGGAACGGGCACGGCAATCAGATACTGGGTGGGAATCCACGTGAGTGCGTAGCAGGCGCAGGCAAGGAAGCTGCCGGTCCCCAGCAATCCTGTGGCTGACGGTTTTGGGGCGCGCGCCAAGCGAACGGCGATTCGCAACACGATGGGCCACACCAACAACAGCACGCCGCACACAACAAGACGCGGAACGAAGAAGGCCGTTGCAAGCACGGCATGGACGGTCAGTGGAGCAGTGTCCGAGTCCAACTGCTTGAAGTATGCAACGGTGAAATGGACTGCCAGGGAAAGCACAGCAACGGTTGCCAATCCGCCCACCAAAGTCAGACCCCAATGTGCCGGCTTAACGTCGGGCACGATTGCGGGCGCATCATCGGCCATGGAGAACTCTTGCAGGATGCCGTGGCATTGCCAGCATCGTTCGAATTCCGCGCTGTTCTGAGCCCCGCACGAGGGACAGATGACGCCTCGATTGATATGAATCCCACTGTCGCTGTCGTTGAGCCGGAGGTTCTCTCTGGGAGTCACCGGCCTGGATGAGCGAAGCCTCGCGACGGCGCGTCCCGCGATCGGATGATTGGGTTCCAGGAGCAAGACGTGCTCCCATGCCTGCGCCGCGGATTCGGGCTGGTCAGCAATTTCGTAGACGCGCGCCAGTTGTTCCCACACGGCGGTTTCGGAGGGCCACTGCTGCAGGATTTCCTTCAACTCTGTGATGGATTCTTCGTATTTGCCGAGCCGGTAGTAGGTGGCCGCAAGATAGCGAAGCACATTGAGGCGGCGGGTCCAGTTCTTTTTCAGAATGAGCAGGTGCTTGATGGCATCGTTGTATTCCCACGCCATGTACAACTTTTTGGCGAGCCGCCAGCGTTGGGTGTAGTCGTCGGGATGCGAGGCGACGTATTTAGACAGTTCTTCAAGATCTGCCATCGAGTCGCTCGAATCCTTCGTATGGTGCGCCATCCGACTACCCTTGATCCCTCAACGTGCTACTCCGCATTCCACTCCGGCGTTTTGCTTCGCCGGTGAGACACCCGGACTACGGACGTTCTTGTGTGCATGGCGTCTGAAAAGCCCGATTCAACGAAGAACATACGTTCCGTGATATCTCGCGCTCACGAGAGAGCAATGCCATCATCGCGCGAACCTGCATTTTCTCAACCGGTGTTACCGGTGTGTCTTCTTTTGTTTCTTTCGATTGCTGCTGATCACCAGTTGAATGATTGAATTGACGGCCCAGGTGACAAGGGCTGCCGCGGCGCCCGCCGCCAGAACCGCCATAAAGACGATCACGAAGTACTTGGTATTCTCCCGGACAATTTGCGACATGCCATAGACGGAAGGCGTCAACAGCACCACAAATGCCACTGCCCAGAATTTCCACCCTACGGCATCAAATTTCTTGGATTGCTTCTTTGCCATGACTTCTTTCGTCTCTGGGTTTGGGTGTCTTAGGTATGCGGATACGGAATAGCGCTCCGCCTTCGGGACTGCTGTCGATCTCGATTTCGCCGCCGTGTTCGCGGATCAACTTGCGCGTGACCGCGAGACCAAGCCCCGTGCCCTGGGTGCCTTTTGTGGAGAAGAACGGTTCGAAGATCTTGCGGCGCAAATTGTCCGGCACTCCGGGACCGTTGTCGGCTACCTCAAGCAAGAGATCTCCCGATTCGGACTGCCTGGCTTCGATTCGAAGGATACCATCTTTCTTGGGTACGGCCTCCGACGAATTGATCATCAGATTGAGCAGCACGCGGTATATGCCCTGAGGTTCGACCTGGACAGGAATTGGCGCCTGCGAATAGTCCACTTGGAGACTGACTTCTTTACGAACCAGAGTCTCCTGAAAGGTCTGCACGGCGTCGTCGATGATTTCGCCAATCAGGCACGTTTCGAGAATCGGTGTTCGGGGCTTGGAGAACGCGAGCATATCTTCCACGAAGTTGGCAATCCGCTTTGTGGTGCGTTTGAATACGGGCCAACTACGCTTCACGAGTTCCTGGTTATCCCGTTCCAGACCTTGGTCAATGAGGTCCACGCTGCCGCTCATGCCGGTGATGATGTTTTTGGTGTAGTGCGACAAACCAGCGATGGCTTGACCAATAGCGGCGAGACGTTCGGCTCGCAGATTTTCCTCAATGAGCCGGGCGTTCGCTATCGCCGAAGCCACGAGGCCTCCAAACATTTCCATGATGCGGCTGTCGATTCCCGTGAATGGGCCGCCGCCAATCTTATTCACGACTTCGAGGACCCCGACCAGCTTGTCCCTGTCGACCAGAGGCACTGCCAAGAGCGAATGGGTTCTGAAATGGCTTGTTGCGTCAGCATCTCCATAGAAGCGGGGGTCCGAGTACACGTCGGGGACGTTGATAGTCTGACGCGACGTGGCGGCGGCTCCCGCGATACCCTGGTCAAGTTTGAGCCGCACCATGCGTTTCAGCGCCTGTTGGTCGCCGGACTCGCCCAGGGCCACTTCAAAGTAGAGCTCTTCAGCGATGGAATCGTACAGGAGCAAGGAACAGGCCTCGGCCTGGGCTACGTGCTTGCTTTCTTCCATGATGCGTTCGAGCAAGACGTCGAGGTCTGTGATAACGACAAGAAAACGGTGAACCCGGTAGAGCGCGTCGACGATTCGCCGAAGATCCTCCGGCGAAACGGCTTCCAGCCAAGGAGTGTTTGCATTTGAGCCCGTACTCATCGTCCCGCCACGCCTTCGTCGAGCAGTTGATCCATAGTAGGAAGCGCATGATAGAGCACGTCTCCGACGACCTGCAAACTGCGCGGATCCACACGATCGATGGTGTCACGCTCCGTGTGCCAATTGGAGCGGTGCTCCAGCGCGGAACCCCCATACTCAAAGTCGATGAGCTCCAAGGCGGGTATTTGCGCCAGCCTGAAAGGCATGTGGTCGTCCTGGACCGGCATGCTTGTCGGCAGGAAATGGCTGCTGTACCCGAGCTCGGCGGCCTGGGTCCAAACGAGGGTGCTTAGCCAGGGTGGCGCACCTGGATCTCGGACAATTCCCAGATAGACGTCGCCAATCATGTCGACGTTGATCATTGCGTGGATGGACTTGAGTTCGTTGCGGCGGCGGAGGTCGCGCACGAACTCGCGGCTGCCGTAGAGTCCGTCCGTGTCGCTCCATTCCTTGATGGCTTCTTCTCCGTCGAACCACACCAGCCACAGCGTACGGCCTTTGCGTGAAGGTCCAATGGCTCTTGCCATTTCGAGCATCCATGCGGTTGTGGAACCGCCGTCATTGGCTCCCACGAACGTTATGCCCGGCATGTACTTCGTGTCGTAGTGATTTCCTATCAGGATTGTGCCGGGTGTTGAGCCTTTTATCTCGGCCACCAGGTTGAGCATCGTGATTTTGCCGATGGGCGTGTCTGCTTCGAAACGATGTTCTCGATATGGAATGCCGATTTGCGTAAGCTGTTCTCGAAGAAAATCGCGCAATTGGTCGGCTTGAGGCGAACCCGGCGGGCGCGGGCCAATGGCGACGATGCGTTTCAGGTCTTCATAGGCGCGCTGGCCGTTAAATGGAGATTTGGCGCCGGCAGCCGCGCGTTGATTTTCGTCGCGCTTCGTTGCAAGCCGCAGGCCATATGCAAATAGGATGAGACCACAGAAGACCATCACGCCAAAGGCAATGATGAAGCGCAGGGCGGTTCGGCCTTGATTGTTCACGTATACGCGTTCCTCAGTGCGAAGAGCATTTTTAGCATTATGGCCAGCGCAGCCCGCAAACACAAACCGGCACTTCAAATCAGAGTGTTTCCGCGCAATGCTGCACGAAGGCTGTCAAGAGCCAATCGGGTTGGGCGTCGTTTCGCTCCGGGTGCCATTGCACGCCCACAACGAAGGGACGGGTGGGATCCTCGACGGCTTCTATTATGCCGTCGGGGCTGAGTGCGGCAAGCGTATAGGGTGCGGGGACGCTCTTCACGGCTTGGTGGTGTGAGGAGCAGATGGACACGCGGGGCGTTGGAGCAAAGCGTGACAGCATGGTTCCGCTGACGAGATCGATCTCATGTGGGTGTTTTCGGCTAGGGGTACCGTGCGTGAAGGCGTTCGGGCACAGATCGGGGATGTCCTGCAAAATCTCTGCCCCTGCTGCGACACACATGGTCTGCATTCCCAAACAGATGCCCAGAACCGGTTTGTTGGCGTCGAGGGCGGCATTGAGCCACATGCATTCACTGTCCCAGCGTTCTTTGGGCAGTGGATGCGATTTCGGGTGCGCAGTCTGCCCAAACGCCTCGGCGGGAATGTCGTCGCCCCCGGATAGGATGATTCCATCCAATCGAGCCAAGGCGTCTCCGCAGAATGTCTTGGACGCCAGGGGGAGAATCATTGGTATGGCGCCGGCAAGGTCAAGGGCGTCTGCATAGCTCGCCAAACAGGCCGAATTGCTCCACGGTCTTCCGCGCTCGGAAACCAGGTAATCGCTCGTAACACCGATAAGTGGACGTTTCATCTTAACTCCAGGTTTAAAGTGGGGCTTTGCCTGCGCGTTTCGCGTGGTTTAACCATTGAGTTCCTATGCATAGTCTGGATTTCTCATGAACAGACACAAACCTGTTTCGTAACCAGCGCAAAACGAGTCTAGCCGTAAGAGACAGAGCGATGCACCGCGAACAGAGTGTGTTCGTGAGAAATGCACCTTGCATAACCTCGAAGTCGTGCACGTGTCCGGTTGCGCAAGCGAAGAGCTTATGCGAAATGTATCGTGGTGGGCAACTCGAATTGGCTGACGAGCGCTCTTATGGCCGGAATTGTTGGACATGATTAACAGGATTCACACGATGAAGAGTCCGAACTTTGCACTGGCGCAACGGAGTGCCGGCGCGAATTGCTCAGGGGCAGGATCTTGAGGCCGCTTTTTGCGAGCACTTGGGCATGGCGGCCGGTTGAGAGCGTTATCCCGGTGGAGGGGAATCGTTTTTGAGGACACGGGAGTCCGTTTCGGGTATGTAGATGGGAGCGCCTGGCTCGGCGGTCCCGTGTAGGTCGCGTTTCGTTTGACGCCCAGGGCGTATACCTCCTTCATGAGTTCATCGCGCTCGTCTACCATCATCAGTACTTCCGGCGAAATGCCGCGTTTCTACTTGGTATTCGACTCTTTGGGGGCGTGGTCAATCTGGTCGCCGGCTTCGCTTCGCGCTTTGCACGGACCGATACGGACCGACACGGACCGACACGGACTAGCACGGACAGCAAGGACATCAAGGACAGCAAGGACAGCAAGGACGAATGAGGGTACACACCAGCGAGCACGGCGCAGCAGAGCCGCAAGGTTGCAGGGGTTGGCGCAATGTGACTTTTTCGTGAAAATCGGGTATTGTGTACAATTGGCCTTTTGAGAGGGGCAGGGCGCGGCTTCGGTTGTGATGAAACGTTATTGTGCGCGTACTCTTTCTCCAGGAGGCAGGGGTGCTGGCTGCGAGTCGGAATTCGGGGTAATTGCCCATTTTTTTCGCGGACTGTTTTTTTGTGGAAACCTGCGCAAGCTGAACAGAGTCTAAGGCATTGAGAAGTAGTGTATTCTCTTGCTGCTTTTTCGCGTAAGGAGCTGATATGAAACGCGTTATGGTGGATTTGAGTTGTCTGAGACCTTTCCAAGCGTTGAGTGTGCTTGGAGTGGTCCTGGCAGCATTTGTAGTTGTGGGGTGTTCAGGCAATACCGAGTCGAGCACGGCCGCGGCTAAGACCGAGACTTCGGAGAACAAAGTCGCTATTCCCGTCGAGGTGTCCGCGCCGACGCGAGGCGACATGGCGCAGTATTTCGACACGACGTCACGCGTAGAGGCCGAAAAGCGTGTCCAGGTCACCTCGGAAGGCGTAGGCAAGTGCCTTAGCGTCAACGTTGAAGAGGGGGATAAGGTTAGCGCGGGAGACGTGTTGGCCGAACTGGATAAAGCGGAACTGAGCGCTCAGATGCGTTCTGCCAAGGCGCAGTTGCAGAAATTGAAGAGTGATTACGATCGTTCGAAGCAACTTGTAAGCGAAGGGCTGTCGGCTCCGGTTGAATTCGACAATGCGCGTTATGCGTATGAGCAGCAGTTGGCAAGCGTGAACCAGTTGCAGGTGCAGTTGGACGACACGACGATCCGGTCGCCCATCAATGGAATCATTACAAAGAAGCTTGTACAGCGCGGTCAATTGGTTTCGTCAGGGTCTCCGGCATTTGAAGTGGTGGATCCGAATTCCTACATGCTGACCATTCAGCCGCCTGAGAAGGATGTGGGCCGCATTAAAGTTGGGCAGGTTGCGCGCGTAGAGGTGGATGCCGCGGGCGACCAAGAGTTTGAAGCGAAGGTGCGTCGCATTAACCCGAGCGTTGAAGCCGAGACGGGTACCGTGAAGGTCACCCTTGACTTTGATTCGGCGACGATGGCGAAACTGCGTGATGCCGCGTTTGCGCGCGTGCAGCTGGTTTTGGAGACGCGTCCCAACGTGTTGCGCGTCCCCAAAGACGCCGTCGTTGAAGAGAATGCGCGCAAGTATCTGTTTATCGTTGAGAAGAAAGCAGAGGATGCTTCCGCCGCCGCGGCGGCTCAGGGCGAGCCCGTGCTTCTGGCGAATCGAGTGGAAATCGAAACCGGGCTGGAAGACAAGGATCTCATCGAAGTCGTTTCGGGCGTGAAGGACGATTCCATGATCGTCACACTGGGCCAGCAGACGCTCAAGTCCGGTTCCGAGGTCAAAGTCACGACGATGGATGGAGAGTTGATGGCCAAAGCAGGGCTGAGCGCGGATGAGGCGCTCAAGGAAGCCGAGGCCGAGCGAAAGACCGAGAAAGAGAAGAAGGACGCCGGCGCCGAGTAGTTGTTGAGACCGCGGGGGAGATGGCGCCGAAGCAGCCGAGGACCGTGACTGCTGAAGTCTTGCACGAATGAATCTCGCCTTTCCCGCCTACTTGCGATGCCACTCCTTGTTCGTGTGCGAATAACGATTGCGGAAGTCTGAGAACCAATCGACAATGGGATGCATGTGAATGTCTGACCCGAGCGTCGTTCCTGAAGCAAAACACTACAGCTTGCCCATTCGCCGCCCCGTTACGATGGCGATGATTTTCGTGAGCACGCTTGTATTCGGCTGGAAGTCGTTCCAGGACCTTCCCATCAACCTCATGCCGGATATTTCGTATCCGACTTTAACGGTACGGACGGAATACGAAGGCGCGGCCCCCGAAGATATCGAGAAACTCGTCACACGGCCGCTTGAAGAAACGTTGAGCATTGTCAGCGGACTCGTGGAGGTGAGCAGCGTTTCGTCGCCTGGGCTTTCCGAAATCGTGATGGAGTTCAACTGGGGCACGGATATGAACCTGGCGCAACAGGACGTCCGTGACCGGTTGGATTTGTTCGATCCGCCGAGGGAAGTCACTGAGAAGCCCGTTATTCTTCGGTATGATCCGACGCTCGACCCCGTGTTTCGTGTTGGTTTGGTTGGGCGCGATCTGAGCGGAATCCAGGATCCGAAGCAACGTGCGATCGAGAATGAGCGGCAGTTGACCGAAATCCGCGAAGCGGCGGAGCGGTATGTCAAAGGAGACCTCGAAGCGGAATCGGGTATTGCACAAGTCTCCGTGAAAGGCGGGCGAGAAGAAGAAGTTAAAGTAGAAATCGATGCCGATCGGCTGAAGAGTCTGGGGCTTTCGGTCGAACTTGTGGCGGAGCAATTGCGCCAGCAGAACATCAATCTTTCCGGAGGCAGCCTGCGCGAAGGCAAGACTGAATACCTTGTGCGCACCCGCAACGAGTGGGAAAGCCTTCAGGACATAGAGAGTAGTATCCTCAGTACTCCCACGGGCAAACAGATTCGGCTGAAAGAGATCGGCAATGTTACGATCGGCAAGACCGAACAGAAGTCTGTGGTGCGAATCAACGGCGTCGAGGCGGTCGAGCTTCAGATCTACAAGTGGGGCGATGCAAACACGGTTCGCGTGTGCAACACGGTGAAGGACTTGTTCGGTTTTCCTCGCGAGAAGAACATGCTCGAGAGGATCACCGAGTGGATGAACAAGCCGCCTTCGGATTCTAATTTGCCGCCGGAACTGGCAGCGATTCAGTTTGCGCAGCAGATGAGGCAGAAGCGCACGCTTCTTGAGAAGCTCCCGAAAGAAGTCACGGCGCATGCCATCAGCGATCAGTCTCGTTTCATTATTTCTGCAATCCGTGAAGTGCAGAGCAGCGCGGTATCTGGCGGTTTCCTGGCGATCATCGTGCTGTACTTCTTTCTGCGCGAACTCAAATCGACGATGATTATTGGGTTGTCGATACCTTTGTCCGTGGTGGCAACCTTCATCCCCATGTTTGTTCAGAACATGACCCTGAACATCATGTCGTTGGGTGGTTTGGCGATGGGCGTCGGCATGCTCGTCGACAACTCTATCGTTGTGCTCGAGAGCATATTCCGGTGTGGAGAAGAAGGGGATGGAGTCGTGGATGCGGCTGACCGCGGCGCGCGGGAAGTTGCGGGCGCCGTCACGGCTTCGACCTTGACGAGCGTGGCGGTATTCCTGCCCATTGCTTTCGTGCAAGGAGTAGCCGGCCAGCTCTTTCAGGACCATGCCCTGGTTGTAACCTATTCGCTCATGGCTTCACTCTTCGTCGCGCTGTATTTGACACCCATGATTGCATCAAGATCCAAGCCCACGCTTTTGCGTGAGAATAACGTCATCTGGGTGACGAACGCGTACAGGCGGACTTGTGCCGAAACCGGGCAGAGCGGCTTGTCCGCTTTGATCATGATGGTGCCCTACTCTGCGCTCGGGGTAGCCGAATGGCTGTTGCAGCAGGCCAAGGACAACTACGGACCGCTCGCTACGTGGGTATTTGGTTCAGGTGGAGGCATTGGCGTGGCGGTCAGGATGGTGGTTGCGATTGTACCGCTCATTCTGGTGACACTGCTGTTTGTGATTCAGTGTCTGCTCGGTTTTGCTCAGCAGTTTTTTTCCACGCTTCTGCTGTTCGTATCAATCATCGTTGTCGGTACGTCGTGGCTCGTTGGCAAGGTGTTCCATTTTGTGTTCTGGATTCCGCTGGAGCTCTTCAATCGCGGATTCGATTTGATGCGCGGGTCCTACACCGTCTTCATGCGGCGCGCATTACGATTCAGTCCGGCCGTGCTGGCTATCGTCGCCATATTAGCAGTGCATTCGGCTTCTTTAGTGCCCACCATGGGTCGCGAACTGATTCCGCCTATGAAGCAGGGCGAGTTTGGTATTCAGTTAATCACTCCCGCGGGAACACGTTTGGAGGAAACAGCGAGGCGCGCAAACGAAATTGAGCAACTCGCTATGGCGATTCCGGAGATAGGGTCGGTTTCCGTTGAAATCGGGCAGGAAGATACAAGTACTTCGGCCGACAGAGGGGAAAATGTCGCGGAGTTTTCGTTGACGTTGAAGAACCCGAAGGAGGACGTTGCGCGGCAGGATGAGATTACCGAGCGCTTGCGTTCCCAGGTCAATGCTCGCCTGCTCGCGTCTGACAAGGCCGTATTCACTTTGCCGTCGCTTTTCAGCTTTAAGACGGCCGTTGAGTTGCAGATTCGCGGAGACGACTATCGGGAATTGAAACGTATCGGAGACGAAGTCGTCAATTCGATTCGGGATGTTGCGGGTATTAAGGACCTTGAGTTGAATATGCGCGAAGGGTACCCCGAGATCATCATTCAAATGGACCGGGATTTGCTCGCGGCGAAGGGAATCACGCCAGAGACCGTTGCAATGCGGCTTCGCGCAGAGTTGCAGGGCGATTTGCCCACGGAGTTCAGCCGGCGTGGTGAAAAGATCAAAGTTCGTGTTCAGGCGGATCAGAACTTGCTGAACAGTGTCGATGACCTTCGCAAGCTGGCCGTGAACGAAGGTCTGCCTCCTATTCCGCTCGAGGCGGTGGCTAGCATCCAAGTTCAGCCAGGTCCAAGTGAGATCCGGCGAATTGATCAGCGCCAAGTCGCTGTGGTGACCGGTAACGTGGAAGGGCGGGATCTGGGAGCCGTGATGGACGATGTGATTGCACGCACTCAGAAAGTGGCAATGCCGTCGGATTATCAAATCATAGCGGGTGGTCAGAATCGAGAGCTTCAGGTTTCTCTCCAGAGCCTTGAATTTGCCCTGTGGCTGGCAGTGTTTCTAGTCTACGCCGTTATGGCATGTCAGTTTGAGTCTATTCGCGATCCCGCCCTGGTGATGGTGAGCGTTCCGCTTGGTTCTATCGGTGTAATCTATACGCTGGTTGCCATGCATGTGGACTTGAGCATCCTGGTGTACATCGGAGCAATCTGTCTCGCGGGCATCGTGGTGAACAATGCCATCGTCTTGGTGGACTATACGAATCTACTGATGAGCCGGGGCATGGAGCGGATCGAGGCCATCGTAGAGGCTGGCCGTGTGCGCATGCGCCCAATTCTCATGACGACGCTTACCACCGTGTTGGGTCTGTTGCCGATGTCGATGGCTTCGGGTGAGGGCGATGAAATTCGCAGGCCCATGGCGATCACGATCATTGCGGGCCTGACGTGCTCAACCATTCTTACCCTGGTAATTATCCCGATGGTGTTTTATCTCTTCGGTAGCCGCAAGCGGAGCACGATCGCATGAGGTTGACGCTCCCGGAAATTGCGTTGCGCCGCCCAATCACGGTATGGGTTGTGGCGATAACGGTCATGGGGCTCGGGGTGATTGCGCGCTATCGCACTCCGATCGAGTTCCTGCCTCCGCTCGATTTCCCCTTCATATTCGTGCAGATTCCCTACATCGGTGCCTCGCCCGAGCAGGCGGAGAAGGAAGTTGCGATCCCGGCGGAGGGAGAGTTTCGCACGGTATCGCATCTGAAGCGGATCAGTTCGACGAGCGATTCGAATGGTTGCCGGGTGCAATTGCTTTTTGAAATGAACGCCGATATGACCGCGGCGACGGCTGAAGTGCGGGACCGAATAGAGCGTCTCAAGCTGACCTTGCCATCGGAGATCGATCAAATCTCGATCCGTCGTTTCAATGCCAATACGTTGCCGATCATGGTCTTCTCCATATACGGCGGCATGGATGACGAGGAGCTTGTCTATCGGGTGCGAACGCTGCTGAGGCCTCGGCTTCAGCGTTTGGAGGGCGTCGCGGACGTAACGGTCTACGGGACTCCCGAAAAGGAAGTCTTGATCGAGTTTGACCAGGATGCCCTGGGCAGCCGTTCGTTGAGTCTATTCGAAATTGTCAGCGCGCTGCGGCAAAGCAGTCTGAATCTCACCGTTGGCAACATGGTCGAGGGTGATTCCAAGTACATCGTGCGAGCGCTGGGCGAGTTCATCGCGCCTGAAGAATTGGGCGAATTGGTGATTGGTCCCAATGCCGTGCGGCTGCGCGACGTAGCGCGCGTAGGTTATCGCGCGAGGGAACGCGAATCCGATTACTCCATTGACGGCAAACCGGGCACGTTGCTGGTCATTCTGAAGGAAGCCGAAGCGAATACCATCAGCACATGCCAGGCGGTGGAAGCGGAACTGAACAAGCTGAAGGACGATCCCGATTTTGGGGGTGCTCAGGTGTTCACGTTCTTCAATCAGTCCGACACGATTGTGGCCGCGCTGAATGGATTGGTTCAATCCGGCGAATTGGGCGCTGCGCTAGCCGTGATAATTCTCTTTCTCTTTATGTGGCGCATACGCCCGACGATCATTGTGGCGTTGTCGATTCCGACTTCCGTTGTTTTCGGGTTGGTCTACCTGTTCCTCTCAGGAATGACGTTGAACCTTGTTACGATGATCTCGTTTATCGTCGCGCTCGGTATGTTGGTTGACAATGCAATTGTGGTGATTGAGGACATCTACCGGCATCAGCAATTGGGCTACAGTCCGGCAGAGAGCGCAAAACTTGGCACGATGGAAGTGGCCATGGCCATAACGGCCTCCACGCTGACGACGATCGTGGTAGGCATACCGATGTTTTATCTCGACGCCGGCGAGATGTCCACATATATGAAGCAGTTTTTTGGGCCGATCACGGTGTCCCTTCTCGCGAGCCTGCTGATTGCGCTTACGTTGATTCCCCTTGCGGCCAGCAAGATGGATCTTCACCGGGGCGGGCGGATGGCTGCCTGGCGGCGCCTTTTCCGAGGCAAGAATGCGGTGGATAGCGGTGGCGATGCAGACACTACGTCGCGGCGAACATCCACCAACTACATGCATCTTCCGCGTTTGCACCCATTACGTGCCATTGTGCATGCGTACGGAGCCACTCTGGCTTGGACCCAGCGCTGGCGTCTTGCAACGATGTCGATTGTGGTTGCCGTTTCGCTCATTACGCTGATACCTATGTACAAATTGAATCGACAGGGCGATCCTTCCGTGGATAGCCGCCGCATAGAGGTTTCGATTATCCTCGATCAGGGATTCAATCTTGAGGGAGCTCGAGCCACATTCAACAGTATCCGCGAAGCGGTTGATACGATGCGCAAAGAATTGGGTATCAAGAACATTTTTTCGCGCTATTCGTCCGGCGGCGGCGATTTCGATGTCTATTTGCTCACTCAAGAGGACCTCGCGCCGGGCGAGACCCTTCCCTACACGACCGATCAAGTGTTGGACATACTTAGGCAGCGTTTGCCCCAGAAGCTGCCGGGTGGCGAGATTCGGTATGCGGTTGCCGAAGCCAACGAAACGGCTGCGCGATCGTTTACGTTGCAGGTGCGCGGCAGCGATTCCGAAGTGCTAGAGAAATGCGCCGAGAATCTGAAGTCTCTCATGCTATCCAATATCCCGCAAGTGGCCGAAGTCAATACGGACATCAGCATAACGCAGCACGAGATTCAGTTGAACGTCAACACGACGCTCGCAGACGTGTATGGCCTTACGCCTATGACAATCGCGCAAACCGTTGACTTCGCTTTGCGTGGCGTGCGCCTCTCGTACTTGAAACAGGGAGGCCGGGAGATACCGGTGTGGGCCCAGTTTCAGGAAGAGGACAGAAAGTCCAAGAGCAATCTAGAGAACGTGAGCCTGTTCGGCAAGACCGGTGAGCAGCTTCCCATCAACCGGGTGGTCGACTTCGTGAAAGAAAGGAGTCCCAAGGCTATTAGCCGCGTGAACGGCAAGAACGTTGTGACTCTGAACGCGAAACTCCGAGGCACCGACATGGGGCGCGCGATGACCGGCCTGAAGGCGCTGTTGGCGAGTTTCCAACTGCCTCAAGGGTACAGCATCGAGTTTGGCGACGAACTCATGAACCTTGAAACCAATATGAGCAGTTTCCTGACCTCGTTGGTCATGGCGGCAATACTGGTCTATCTGGTGATGGGGGCGTTGTTCGAGTCGTACCTGCTGCCCATCTCAATACTTTCCACCTTGCCGCTCGCAGGAGTTGGAACCGTGTGGCTCCTGTACCTGACCGATACCCCGATCGACATCGTGGGGATGATCGGTATGATTCTGATGGTGGGCGTGGTCGTCAACAATGGGATTGTGCTTGTCGACTATATCAACCAACTTCGGGCGCGGGGCGTCCCACGGGCGGAGGCCGTGCTTAGCGCGGGTCACGATCGGTTCCGCCCGGTAATGATGACCGCTTTGACGACGATTCTTGGTTGCGTTCCCTTGGCGATGGGCGGTGGAGGAGTCGAGACGGAGGTGTCGTTCACCAGTCTTGGCCGGGCCCTGATCGGCGGATTGACCTCCGCGACTTTCCTAACGCTGTTTATTGTGCCGATCACGTATACGCTGGTGGACGATGCTCGCGTTTGGCTCTCCAATTTCTTTGGCGGCCTCATGACTTCACTGCGTGGGGAGACGCCTGCCGCGAGTGAACCGGCGCAGCCGCTTTGACAAGCTTTCGCATCGTTTGCTACACTCATTTTGTTTCGAGGGCGGTTAGCTCAGGTGGTTAGAGTACTTGCTTGACATGCAAGGGGTCACTGGTTCAAGTCCAGTACCGCCCACCATATAAGTTGTTTAAGAACAAGCCGTTGGGTTTTGGCCTGACGGCTTGTTTGTTTCATGGGGAGACGGCATTGACGAAGC
>JAIBAQ010000014.1 GCA_019695095.1 Candidatus Hydrogenedentota bacterium | reverse complement strand
CGTGGGAATCCTGGGAAAAGACCCTTACCGCCGAACCCGAACTCTGGTTCCACGAGATCTTCCGCATCGACGGCACCCCGTACAAGGAAGACGAAGTGGCAACCATCCGCAAGCTGACCGGCGCGGAAAAGAAATAGCCTCTACACGCCACACTCTTCGTACACCGCTGGTGGATTCAGAATGTCGCTAAAGAGAACTAGAATGTCATCCTGAGCGAAGCGAAGGATCTGGCTTAAGGCCAGGCATTTCTGGTGCCAGATGCTTCGCTACCGCTTAGCATGACAAACCAAAGTAAGTTCCAAACGTTGTCTTGATGGAGCTGTATTCTAGGAGCCTCTCAGCACAACGCAAGTTCCGTGTTTTTCTGAAAGGACCGCTCAGTTGAGGTGAAAATAGTCAGGTCTTATCGTAAACCAGTGACGACAGGGCTCATCCTGCAAATCCTGTTCATCCTTGTTGAAATTCTTTATTGAACAAGGATGCACAGGATACGCAGGATGAAATCACAAAGCGCCTGTGAGCCACCCTTATGCTTAACACGACTCTCTCGCTCATTATCGGCCAAATAGCGGGTTGGAAAAACCGCCCTTCGCGTCAAATCACATAGTCCTCTGCGAACACCTTCATCTCTTTTAGCGTAACGAAGACTTCGTCGTCGCGTTTGAGTTCGAGTTCGAGGAAGCGTTCCCGCGTAAGCTCGACGTCGACGGTATCGCCCCAGGAGGCGCGTAGTTCCAGCTTCACGACCGGCCCCGCGGGATTGATGCGTGAGATCGTTGCGGGAAAGTGTTCCTTGCCGTTGGGCGCGGTGTGTACTTCGAATCCGTGCGGTCGTACGAACACTTTCGTTGTGCCGCTGTCGGGGGAGGGTTCGCCGACGAGCATGCGCCCTCCTTCCACGCGCCCGTGGAAGAGGTTCACGTCGCCGAGAAAGTTGTAGATGAACGGTGTCGCGGGATGGCTGTACACCTCTTCCGCCGTACCAACCTGTTCGATGCGTCCCTCGTTCATAACGACGATACGGTCCGCCACTTCGAGCGCTTCCTCCTGGTCGTGCGTCACGAATACGCTGGTCACGTGAATCTCGTCGTGCAAGCGCCGCAGCCAGCGCCGCAACTCTTTGCGCACCTTGGCATCAAGCGCTCCGAACGGTTCATCCAGCAACAGCACGCTTGGTTCCACCGCGAGCGCGCGAGACAGCGCCACGCGCTGGCGTTGTCCACCGCTCAATTGCGAGGGATAACGGTCGGCAAACTGCTCGAGCTGCACGAGCCGAAGCAGATCATGTACTCGGTCCTTAATCTCCGCCTTTGAGGGACGCGTCGAACGCGGCCGCACCTTCAATCCAAACGCCACGTTCTCGAAAACGGTCATATGGCGAAACAGTGCGTAGTGTTGGAAAACAAAGCCCACGCGTCGCTCGCGCAACGAGCGGTGTGTCGTGTCCACGCCGCTGAAAAGGACCGAACCGCTGTCGGCTGTCTCAAGTCCCGCGATGATGCGCAGCAGCGTTGTCTTGCCCGAACCGGAGGGCCCCAGCAGGGCGACCAGTTCGCCAGGCTCCACGTGCAGGCTGACGTTGCGCAATGCGCTGAAGTTTCCGAAACGTTTTGTGATATTGCGTACTTCGATACCCATGTTATGCCGTCTCTCCGGTTGTCCGGTCGGTGACCGCGAGCTTGCGCGCTGTTTTCCACTCGACAAGGGATTTCAAAATCAGAGTAATGATCGCGAGAAACGCGAGCAGGGATGCACACGCGAACGCCGCCACGAAGTTGTATTCGTTGTAGAGAATCTCGACATGAAGCGGGATGGTGTTGGTTTCCCCGCGGATATGCCCCGATACCACGGAGACCGCGCCGAATTCGCCCATGGCGCGCGCATTGCACAGGATCACGCCGTACAACAACGCCCACTTCACGTTAGGCAGCGTTACCTTCCAGAACGTGGTGAGCCCGCTTGCGCCCAATAGCAGCGCCGCCTCTTCTTCTTCCGTGCCTTGCTGTTCCATCAACGGAATCAGCTCGCGCGCAACAAACGGAAACGTCACGAAGATGGTCGCCAACACAAGCCCCGGGACTGCAAAGATGATTTGTATGTCGTGCTCGGCAAGCCACGGACCAAGCAATCCCTGCAGGCCGAACAGCAGTACGTAGATCAGTCCCGATATAACCGGCGATACCGAGAATGGCAGATCGATCAGCGAGACGATGAGGCCCTTTCCGTAGAAATCGAATTTTGCGATGGCCCAAGAGGCCGCCAATCCGAAGATCATATTCAGTGGCACGGCTATGCCCGCCGTGATCAACGTCAGCTTGATTGCGGACACCGCATCCGGCTCCGCCAATGCCGCGAAGTAGGGGCCGAGTCCCTTTTCGAGGGCCTGCGCAAACACCGCGACCAGCGGCAACACGAGAAAGAGACCAAGATAGAGCAGGGCGATAAACGTGAGGGCCGCGCGCACGACGAGACCTTCACTGGTAGCGGCGCGAACCGCCGCAGCCTGAGTTCCGGGTAAAGCAGTTGTAGCTCCAGCCATGTCTCTTCCTCGCTAGTGTGCGGCCGCGCGCACACCGCTCCACCGCTGCACAAGGTTGATAACGCACAGCATCGCGAACGACATGAGCAGCATGACCAATCCGATGGCGGTCGCGCCTGCGTAGTCGAACTGTTCCAACTTCGTCATAATGAGCAGCGGCGCGATCTCCGTCTTCATGGGCATGTTGCCCGAGATGAACACCACCGACCCGTACTCGCCCAGCGCGCGCGCAAACGCCATCGTGAACCCCGCCATCAAAGCGGGGAACACCGAAGGCAGCAACACGCGAGTAAACGTCTGAAACCTCGTCGCGCCGAGACTTGCCGCTGCTTCTTCGACTTCCTTGTCGAGGTCTTCAAGCACGGGCTGCACAGTGCGCACGACAAATGGAAGCCCGATGAAGGCCAGCGCCAAGGTGATACCCGCAGGCGTAAACGCGACCTTGATCCCGTAGGGATCGAGGTACTGGCCGATCCATCCCGTGGGCGCGTACAGCGATGTGAGTGCAATGCCGGCGACGGCCGTCGGTAACGCAAACGGCAAGTCCACCAAGGCGTCCACGATACGCTTACCGGGGAACGAGTAGCGCACCAGCACCCAGGCCACCACGAATCCAAACACCACGTTAATACCCGCGCCCGCGAGCGAAGTCAGCAGGCTCAGCTTGTACGACGCCAACACCCGTGGCCCCGTCACCGTTTGCCAGAACTCGGCCCACGTCAGGTCTGTGGTCTTCACGGCCAGCCCCGCCAGGGGAATCAGCACGATCAGGCACAGATAGAGAAGGGCGAACCCTCCTGCGAGACCGAATCCCGGCAATACGGTGCGTTGTTTGAGCAGCATGTGCGTTCGTGTCCTTCTGGTAATCAGCTACCCGGCACGTAGATCGCGTCAAAGGTGCCGCCATCGTCGAAGTGGATCTTCTGTGCCTGGGCCCATCCTCCGAACTCCTCATCGATGGTGACGAGGTTCACGTCTGGGAACGTGCTCTTGTATTTCGCCGCGACGGATTCCAGCCGCGGACGGTAGTAGTGTTTCGCAGCGATTTCCTGCCCCTCTTCGGAGTACAGGTATTCGAGATAGGCTTTCGCGACGTCGGTCGTGCCATTCTTCTGAGCATTGCGCTCGACGACCGCCACGGACGGTTCCGCGAGGATGCTGATCGACGGAATGACGATCTCGAACTTGCCTTGGGCGAGATCTTTCGTTGCAAGGAAAGCCTCGTTTTCCCACGAGATGAACACGTCACCGATGCCGCGCTGCACGAAGGTCGTTGTTGAACCGCGCGCGCCCGAGTCGAGCACAGGCACGTTCTTGAAAAGCAGTTTCAGGAACTCCTTGGTCTGCGCTTCGTCGCCGTTGAACTTGCGCTTCGCAAAGGCCCATGCCGCCAGGTAGTTCCACCGCGCGCCGCCGGAGGTCTTCGGGTTGGGCGTAATTACGGACACGCCCGGCTTCACGAGGTCGTCCCAGTCTTTGATGCCTTTCGGATTTCCCGCGCGCACCAGGAACACGATGGTCGATGTATACGGAGCGCTGTTGTTGGGCAGCTTGGTCAGCCAATCTTTCGGCAGCAGACTTGCCTTCTGCGCGATGGCGTCGACGTCGTAAGCCAGCGCCAGGGTCACTACGTCGGCGCGCAACCCATCGATCACGGCGCGGGCCTGTTTGCCCGAACCGCCATGCGATTGCTGAATAGTGACGTCTTGGCCGGTCTTCGTCTTCCAATGCGCGGCAAATGCCGCGTTGTACTCGTCGTACAACTCGCGGGTCGGGTCGTACGACACGTTCAGCAGTTTCACGGCGCCCGCCGCGTGGGCGCCTGGGGCAAGTGGCATGGCCAACGCAATGGCCACGGCCGTGAGAATCGTAGTCAATCGCATATCAGTCTAGCTCCTGGTTACTGGCCGGCCTGTGGGCTCGGCGGTTCTTCAATCACTTCTGCGTTTCTATCGCCCGGGCCCCTGCGGGAGAGGACGGTCGCCTTGGGGGTAGTCCCATAGACGCCGCCTCCGCCCGCGGAGAGGCAGAGCCGGGCACTGCGCTACGATGACGCCTTGTCTTGACCGACGTTCACGAGCCGCTCAAGCGCTTGCGTCCACACGTTGATGCCTCCAATAAAGCCGGTAAAGGCCGTGGCAAACGTTCCAAAGATCGTTCCGATTTGCGCCAATTCAAGCAGCGAGGTGGCCGGTGCGGGAACGTATCCATTCGAGAGTGTCTTCACGTGTTTCATGACTGCTATTTCCTTATTGGTCTGTCCGCCTTGGGGCGGTGAATTAGTCGTTATGTTGTCTGTCTTCGTTATTGCTCAGAGAAATGCCACTTCCACGCGCATTTGCAGTGAATCGAACTCGCCGTCATACAAATCGTGGTCGACGACGTTGTGGATGTAGTTCCAGGAGACGTTGGTGCTTCGATTCAGATACCAATGAAGGCCCGCGGTATACGAGTCTTGGATGCCGCCGCGCACGCCGCCGTCCGAGAGGTCCGCGTGCGAGTAACGAACCGCCGCTTCCCACGCGCCCCAGCCGCCGTCTTTGCCCCACTTGAAGTCTTTCTTCGGAGTCACGCGGTCGAAGGTGCCCGTCGAATGCCGGTACGGCCGCACTTCCCCGGTGAGGAAGTAACTCGCCTGCGCGTAGTACCCGCTAAAGGAACGGCTGCCATTGAAGGTGGTGTCCACATCCGCCAGCGTGTATTCGCTTTGGAACGTGAACGGCCCGAATACCGCCGCCAACTCCAGACCCAGCAGGTCCACGTCATCCGCCCGCGCATCGCGCAACCGGAAGTTCTGGAACTTGTCCGTGTCGATATACCGGAACAACGACAACCGGGTTTCCGGGCGCGTTGCCCACGGAAGCACCGCCCCGTCCGGGTTGCGGTGGCTGTACGCCACACCCACATGGACGAGGTGCTCGCCGTTGTACTTGTAGTACGGCAGGCCCGATACACGTCCCGTGACGCTCCAGCCCTGATCTTCGTCCGAATCGTTGCTGCTGGGCCAGAAGTCGGTTTCCTTGAAGAGACCGACGGCGTACTGAAGCCGTTCTTTCTTCTCTTCACCGATTAGCGCGTCGCTCCACTGAACGCCCGCGTTCCGGCTCGGATTGAACGTGCTCGCCAGCGACAACTCCTGAAAGAGCCGCGCCGGAATCGCCGTCAGCTCTTCCATGCTGAACGGTTCACGGTAATGGCCGAAGCGTAGTTCGCCCTTCCGGTCACCTCCGTACGGAATGTCCTTCAAGGTGATGTACGTGTCGTAGATCGCCGGCGTGTCCTGGCCGTTCTGTCCCGCAAACTCAAACTCCGACTGGAAATCGATATTCTGATAAACCGTTCCCGTTAGCCGGAGCCGGATACTGCGGAACCCCGTGCCGTCCTGTTCGTCGCCGACGCTATTCCTCAACTCCGAGTCCTGATCGAACCACGCCGTATCGAAACTCGTCCAGCCGCCGATCTTGAGTTGGAATGCCTTGTCCGCGGAGCCGATGGTGAACCCGTCTTTCCCCGCGCTCACGACGGCAGCCGTCTTCGCCTTCTCGGCGGCAGCTTCCTTCTCAATTTCTTTCTGGCGCTCCAGCACCAACACCTTTTGGTTCAACTCCTCTAGCTGTTTCTTCAACTGCGCCAGCTCGTCGGTTGTTGCCGCTGCGCTTGCGCCGTTCTCTTGGGCAATCCCCGGTGCCGGTCCGGCAAAATGCGCCAGACCCACCAGGGCAAGCCCCACTGCAATACGGGACCTCCACATGGCTGTGTCTCCTTCGGCGACATCTCCGGAGGTCCGGTCGATTACCGTGCGTTTAACTGTCTTTGCGTTCGCCTCCAGTGGTCTGGTAGGCGGTAAAGAAATCCCCCGAAGGGGGGCTCATTCGTGCGACGCGGTGAACCGGTGCTTCTCCCTGCGTTCCACCTGGACCACCCGCGAATCATGGATGACTATTTCTACCGACCCGTACCGGATGGAGCGGACCGCTTTCAGTATCAGGGACTCCGCTTCGTGGTCGGGCGCGTTTTGAATGGTTCCGTACTGCTCTCGCATGATTAACATCCTAATGTCTATTAAGATAATAGGCTAAATTTCCAAAAAAATGAGCGCACTTCAGATGTGGTACATCGGCGCATCGTTGCGCCGATTTGCCGCTTCCTCGTGCCGCGTGACCATGTCTGCGAGACTGGTCCGCTCCAGTATTTTGATACTTGCGTCATAAACTTCCTTCAAGACAAGACGAATCCCACACGAGCCTTCGTCCTGGCATTCGGTACACCGGCGATAGGCGGTCCGGCTCAAGCAGGGGACCAAGGCAATCGGCCCGCTCATGGACCGAATAACCTGCCCGAGGCTTATCTCCTCGGGGGGGAGGGCTAAGTAATACCCTCCCGCTCTACCGCGCTTGCTCTGAAGGATCCCTAAGCTCTTCAGGTCGAGCAGAATCAACTCCAGAAACTTCCTCGGTATGTTGCCCCGGCGCGCCAAATCCTCAATAAGGACAGGCTGATCGCGCCTTTCTCTTGCCAGTATTTCCAGGGCATGGAGCGCATACTTGGCTTTGCTGGTCAACATACTAAAGAATGTCGATTATGTTGATAGGGTACACAATCTTTCTCCAAATGTCAAGTCGAATAATAGGGGAATTCATGAGGTGTGTCAAGCGTGGCGGGCAGCGGCTTGACTTTTCAGGGGGTTCACCATATAATACTGAATATTACTTCAGCTATATGCGATGCAAGGACGCCGCACTGGAGGAAACGAGATGAACACAGCAACGTACTTGTTCGACCCTACGCCTTACTCCAAAAAGGAGACACGGCGCAGACACTACCCTAGAAGCCTGAGTCCGGGTGTTCGTGACGCGCTGGCGCAGTTGCGCCAGACGATAGATGCCATTCCGAAGGAGGAATGGGCCGTAAGACGACGCCGCTGGGAAGAGCTAACGAAGAGCCTTAAGCCGTCCCGGTAGTCCGGATTTCTCGCGAACGCACACGAACCAAGATCGTAGCCGGAGCAATTGCCAAGCTTGACGCCAGGAATGAAGCAGTTCTTCATGATCGGAGTGTGTTCGTGAGAAATCCTCATGGCATAAGCTCAACGTCTTGCACGTGAGCAATTTGCACCGGCGCAACTGAGCGCCGCTGCAAATTGCGAGGTAGTTCACACACGTAAAGCGCCGCAAGAGGGGCGGCTTTCACCACCGCGGGGACACGGCGAGAGTCGTGTCCCCGTATAGCCACTTTCCAAGCTTTGGCTGTGCAGATTACTGCGCTCTGGGATCCTCAGCATTTCGCGCAAAAATAGCGCTGTTGGAAGCGCAACGCAACACCCACCAACCCTATCAATACGGGCACTTCGACTAACGGGCCAATCACCGCGGCGAACGCGGCGCCGGAGTTGATGCCGAACACCGCGACTGCCACGGCGATAGCCAGTTCGAAGTTATTGCTCGCAGCGGTGAAGGCCAAGGTAGCCGTCTTCGGATAATCGGCCCCGGCTTTCTTGCCCATGAAGAAACTCACGAGGAACATCACGACGAAATAGATGAGCAAGGGAATCGCGATACGAACGACATCGAAGGGGATTGTCACAATGAGATTGCCTTTGAGGCTGAACATCACCACGATGGTGAAGAGCAACGCAATGAGGGTAATCGGGCTGATGCGGGGAATGAACGACGTGTGGTACCAATCTTTGCCTTTCAGCTTCAGCAGTACAAACCGAGTCAGCATGCCCGCGATAAACGGAACGCCAAGATAGATGAAAACGCTCCGGGCAATCTGGACAATGCTCACATCCACAACGCTGCCGCGCAGTCCGAAGAGCGGCGGCAAGACCGTCACGAAGAACCAGGCGTACACGCTGTAAAACAGGACTTGGAACACGCTGTTGAACGCGACGAGCCCCGCGCAATACTCGCTGTCGCCCTTCGCCAGATCGTTCCAGACGATAACCATGGCAATGCAACGGGCCAACCCTATCATGATGAGCCCCACCATGTACTCGGGCTTGTCATGCAGAAACACGATCGCCAGCAGAAACATCAAGCTCGGCCCGATAATCCAATTCTGTACTAACGACAGGGTCAGTACCCGCACATTTCGAAACGCGTCGCCGAGTTCTTCGTATCGTACCTTCGCCAACGGCGGATACATCATGAGAATCAACCCGATCGCAATCGGGACATTGGTCGTGCCGACCTGAACCTTTTCCACCAGCGACGTTAACCCTGGGGCGAAATAGCCCATGGCCACTCCCGCGGCCATGGCTAGGAAGATCCACACCGTCAAATACCGATCGAGAAACGACAACTGCTTCAGACTACTTGATGCCATTTCACTAACATCCCCCGCGTAAGGTTATATAGTTCAGCCGCAGCACCGCTTCGGTACGGGCTTCACGGCACTCACCTCAAGACTTACAACATAGTCCGATGGAGCTAGACCATCAGGCAGCAACGCGACAATCTCACGGTAGAGCGGGTCGCTCCACGTGTTCATCATGTCCACATACTCGGTCTTCTTAACCAACTGAATGTGTGATAGACCCGCTTCCTGC
Organism: Candidatus Hydrogenedentota bacterium; assembly: GCA_019695095.1. NCBI lineage: Bacteria > Pseudomonadati > Candidatus Hydrogenedentota > Candidatus Hydrogenedentota bacterium. The sequence goes on along the minus strand of JAIBAQ010000014.1, from coordinate 51,961 downwards.
GCCATGCGCTCCGTCTCTTCTACCAGGACGGCCCCCGCAACGCACCCGATTAAGGCCTCGACCTTCTCGCCAATTGCTTCCGGCAAGGGACGCAACAGCGCGAGGTCCGACACCGCGACACGCCCGCCCGGCTTGAGGACGCGCGCGATTTCACGCCACACCGCCGGTTTGTCAGGCGACAAGTTGATCACGCAATTGGAGATAATGCAATCCACGGAGTTGTCCGGGAGTGGAAGGTGCTCGATCTCGCCGAGCCGGAACTCCACGTTATCCAGGCCCGACCGCTCGCGATACACCGGAATGTTGCGGCGCGCTTTCGACAGCATCTCCGGCGTCATGTCGATGCCAATGGCGCGGCCAGCGGCCCCGACCTTTCTTCCCGCAATGAACACATCAAAACCGCCGCCGCTGCCGAGGTCAACAACCACCTCTCCTTCGCGCAACGACGCAAGCGCAACAGGATTGCCGCACGATAATCCCATGTTTGCGCCGTCTGGCAGCGCGGCAATCTCCTCCGCAGTGTATCCAATCACTTCCGCGAGTTGCGACGCAGTGCCCGTCTCAGCTGTGCCGCAGCACGAGGTAGTGCCGCAGCACGACGACCCCTGTCCGGCAATCGCCGCATATCCTTCACGAACGCGTTCCCGCACTTCATGTACCGTTTCCATGGTCATTCACCCTTGTACGTTGTCGGGCAACTGCTCGATAAACGCCCGGATTTCGTCTCGCACGCGCCGATAGTGGTCCAGCGCTTCTTCTTCCGATTTTGCATTTGCCGCCAACCTCGGCGGATCGTCAAAGCCAACATGTATCACCCGCGTTTGCCCGGGAAACACAGGACAATTTTCATGGGCATCTCCGCACACCGAAACCACTAGATCGAATTCAACGCCTCCCAAGTCACCGACGTGCTTCGAGGCATGTGTAGAAATATCCACGCCTGCCTCGCGCATGACTTTCACTGCAAGCGGGTTGAGGCCCTGGGGGCGCGTGCCCGCCGAATAGGCATCCAGCACTTCCCGCTTAAGATGCTTTGCCCAGCCTTCCGCCATTTGGCTCCGGCACGAATTTCCAGTGCACAGAAACAGCACCCGCAACCGCTCACTCATGGTGTGAGCCCCTGAGCATCCGCTCCGCAGCACGAGGGCTTATCGTCGCACCGAGCTTCGCTGTACAGTTCGCTACGGCCTTGGCAGCAATCTTCCATGAGGTACTCGAAAAGACTGCGCACCCCCGCGAAGTCCACGCTGTACAAAATCGACCTGCTTTTGCGCGTATTGGTCAGAAGCCCCGCCGCCACCAACTGCGACAAATGAAACGACATCGTCGGCGCAGGGACGTCGAGGGCAGCAGCGATATCTCCCGCGGGAAGCCCTTCCGGGCCCTGACGCACGAGCAGCCGGAACACCGCAAGGCGTGTGTCCTGCGCCAGGCTCCCTATCATCTGAACTGCGGCTTTAATTTCCATATTTCTAAAAATATCAAATCTTTTGTCAAAAGTCAAGTGCCGGTCTCAAAGCAAGGTGATTTGTCCAACAAACAAACGTCGCAAGTAATTATAAAGAAACAGGATAGGAGGAATATGCCCGGATTGTCTTCAGACTACTTGGCGCCGACCACCGAGGCATCTACAAACCAATCCGCATCTGCAACAAGCGCAGCCGGTACGTCGCCGTGGCTGTGTATGCGCGCGTAAGCGGGGGCTTTGTCGGCCCCCTGGACCAGGAACCAGCGCCGGGCCGCGGCGTTGATGAGGGGATACGTCATGGTGATACGTTCTGTGGACAGTTGAGGCACGGCGTTCAGCACGACGAGACGCCTCTCCTCGCTCAAGGCATCTGTGCCGGGAAAGAGCGAAGCGGTATGACCGTCCGCGCCCATGCCCAAGAGGATGAGGTCGAATCGTGGAACGCCCACCTCGTTGGCCGGTGCGTTGTCACGAATGACGCGCTCATAGTCCTCTGCCGCTCGGGGACGTTCCGCCTCCATTCGAAAGGCAGTCAAATTAGGTACATGCGCCAGCAGTTCTTCGTGAAGCATTTTCCAATTCGACTGACTGTCGGTCGGGGGGACACACCGTTCATCCACCTGGAAGACCGCAACGCGTTGCCACGGAATGTGCTCGCGAAACTCCGTGGCCAACAACCGGAATAGCGCGCGAGGTGTCGAGCCGCCTGAAACGGCGAGGTTTAGACAAGCAATACTTTCTTCGCACAACGTGGCAAAAGCAGCAGCCGCTTCACGCGCGGGAGACTCGGAAACAAAGACAGACAAGGAACACCACTCCATTCTCATATTTGCCGCCGCAGCCAGCTACTTCCGAGGTTTCCTCTACGGCGTGCGCCATGTGCCTTCGCTGTGCGCGAAAATCCGGTTCGCTTCCGAAGGCCCCCACGTTCCAGGTCGATACAACTCCGGTGGACCTTCACTTTTCCACGTATTGGCGATATCGGTCGCAATACGCCACGCGTAGTCGATTTCATCGGCGCGCATGAACAACGTGGTATCGCCGCGCAACGCATCCAGCAACAAGCGTTCGTAGGCTTCCGGCAAGTCCTCTTTGAACGTCGTGCCGTAGTCGAACTCCATGTTCACGGGTTGAATACCCATCTCCATGCCTGGCGGCTTCGCGTTGAACCGCAACGAAATGGCCTCGTCCGGCTGAATGCGAAACGCGAGCGTGTTCGCCAACGGAACCGGAATGCCAATTTCGCGGAAGAAATGCATCGGCGGCTGTTTGAATTGGATGGCAATCTCGGTCACGCGCGACTTCAGGCGCTTACCGGTGCGCAGCAAGAAAGGAACCCCAGCCCACCGCCAATTGTCCACGTGCAACCGCAACGCCAGGTAGGTCTCCGTAACCGAATCCGGGGCGACACCTTCCTCCGACAAATACCCCGGTTGGCCTGGACTCTCGGCGTACTGGCCGCGCACGCACCACGCTGGAAGCGGGTCCTTCTCCGGAATGCTGACACTACTCAGGACCTTTACTTTCTCGTCGCGTGTGTGCTTTGCGCCCAACAAGGCCGGCGGCTCCATCGCGACGAGACAGAGCAATTGCAGCAAGTGGTTCTGCACCACGTCGCGCAACGCGCCCGTCTTGTCATAGAAAGCGCCACGCCGGCCTTCCATGCCTACCGTCTCGGCCATGGTAATCTGCACGTGGTCAACATACTTTTGATTGAAGAGCGGCTCGAAGATCGCATTACCGAACCGAAACGCGAAGATGTTCTGAACGGTTTCTTTTCCGAGATAGTGATCGATGCGGTAGACCTGATCTTCCGCCAACACGGCGCTGATCTGCGCATTCAACGCGCGCGCCGATTCGAGGTCGTGACCGAACGGCTTCTCAACGACCACTCGCGAGTAACGCTCTTCGCCCACGGCGCGCACCAACCCCGCCGTCCCCAGATTCTCCACGATGGGCGCAAAGTACTCCGGCGCAACCGCAAGATAAAACAAACGGTTTCCGGGAGCGCCAATCTGCTCGTCCAATGCGTTGAGCCGGGTGCGCAACCCGTTGTACCCCTCGGCGTCAGTCAACTCGAGCTGGTGGTAATACACGTTCGAAACGAAGGGATCGCACGAGTCTCCAAGTCCGTGATTCGACCGCGAGAACTTTTTCAGGGCCTCGCACATTTCCTGGCGGAATTCGGCATCGGTCTTGGGCCGGCGCGCCACACCCACAACCGCGATCCGCTTCGGCAAGAATCCCGTCCGCCACAAGTTGTAGATAGCGGGAATGAGTTTCCGGCTCGCCAGGTCGCCCGTGGCCCCAAAAATGACCACGGTTCCCATGGCGCCCTCGGAAATACGATATCGAGACTGATCCGCCGTCGAGGCATCGCCTTGAAATGCAGCGGTTGGTTGTACGGACATGCTGCTCTCCTTACACGGTCCCTAGTCGGACGCTTGCAACGACCAGAGCCTACCACAGCAGAACGTGAATGGAAAACGGAGACCATCACGTACTGGATAAACCGGCAACAATCAACAACTTCAAGTGGACGTAACACCCGGTAGAGCCAATCCTGTTCCCTCGCGCGACATCCCCGAATTCCCGCACGTCAACCAAGTCGCCTACTAATTCGTTCGTAGGTATTGACAGGGGATTGGAAACCGGTTATCCTACTAATGAATTAGTAGCCGCGCTTCGACGAATGTGAGGGTACTCGCCATGACACGACCCGCATCACGATTCCCGACCGAGCTCGAACTCGAAATCCTCAAAATCCTCTGGACCGATGGGCCGTCCACCGTGCGTCACGTCCGTGACACCCTCTCTGAAACGCGCGAACTGGCCTATACCTCCGTGATGACGATGATGGGAATCATGACGGAAAAGGGATATCTGCGGCGGACCAAGAAAGGGGGAGGCTACGTATACCGCCCCAAGGTCGATCGCGAGCGCACCATGGCCGACATGTTAGGAGACACGGTGAATCGTGTGTTTAACGGGTCGGCCAAGGCAGCGGTACTACACCTCATCGAGTCTGGAGAAATTGACGAAGACGAACTGAAAGAACTTCACCGTCTCATCGAAAAGAGAGTGGAGGACCGGCGATGAACATCGAGATGTTCTTGGCGTCCGAATGGTGTGGGCGCGTGATGTTAACGATGGCGTCGTTTCTGTGGCAGGGTGCGCTGCTGGGCGTTCTGGCCGCGTTGGCGATGCTTCTGTTGCGACGCCGCTCCGCGCGCCTGCGCTACGGCGTGATGGTGGTCGCGCTTCTGCTCATGGCAGCATGCCCAGTGCTTACCTATGTCGCGGTAAGTCACGTCCCCGAAACGGTGGCGTGGGTATTGCCCCACACATCTACCGACACTCCGACCGCGCCAGCCGAATCCGCAGAACCAAACGACGTTGAGACTGCGGAAGCAGCACCCGCACCGGCAAGCCCCATCACGCCGGTAGACGTCTCCGAAATGCCCAGTGCTACCGCGCTTGCGCAAGCGCGGGGTCCAGAACGGCCCTGGGCCACGACCGAACAGGTGGTGTTCCTCGCCTATGCAGCGGGCGTCGCGGCGATGCTGCTGCGACTGGGTATGGGCGTGATGGGTGGTAAGCGGCTACGCCGCAGGTCGCGCCCCGTGGAAGAGTCCATCCTGCTGACTACGCTGGCGCACAGTGCGCAGGCGTTTGGAATGCGCGTTGCCCCTGCACTCGCGTACTGCCAGCATGTGGCCGTGCCGACGGTCGTCGGTATTGTGCGTCCGATGATCCTGTTGCCGGTTTCGTTTGCATCAGGATTGACGCCACAACAGATCGAGTTTCTGTTGTTGCACGAACTGGCCCACATCCGCCGCTTCGATCACCTTGTGAACATCGCACAGCGGCTCATCGAGGCCTTCCTCTTCTTTCACCCCGCGGTGTGGTACGTGTCGCGGCGAATCCGGTTCGAGCGCGAGTTGTGTTGCGACGACCTTGTCGTGAAGCAGGGTGGGGAAGCTCGGGCCTATGCGGAATCGCTGATTGCCGCCGCGACGCTGGCGTGCAAAGGGAAGATGGCCCCGGCAAGCCTTGCAGCGCTTTCCGCAACGGACAACCCATCGCAGTTGCGCCGTCGCGTGCAGCGCTTGCTCGGGGCAAACGAATCCCGTGTACGCTTGGTGCACGGTGGATGGACTATCTCGGCGTTGATGCTTGTTGTCGCGGCGATTGCCGTCGCGCAGGTGAACGCGCCCGCAAACAACGCGCAGTCCGTGCAATCCCAAACGGCGGAGCCAGCCCAGGAACCCAATGTGCCCGAGCTGGCGCAATTACGGCAGCCATTACTTAGCGTCGAACCTGCGGCCAATCCGGAGGCGGCGACTGAAAGTGCCCAAGTTGCCGCACCGGCGCAGTTGCCAGTACCAGCGGCAAACGGGCAACCATCCGGCCCCAATGTTGAAGCCCAAATTCCTGCGTCGGCGGACAGCCCTGCTGTTCCATCCAATCTGCCACCGGCATCTGTTCCGTCTGGACTTGAATCGGAGGAAGCCACCTTCTTGAAGCTCTTTGGTCAACTGAAGGACAAAGACTGGTGGTTGCGGAAGCTCGCAGTCAAACAAATCGTAGAAGCCAAGAATGCCCGAATATATGTTCCCTATGTGATCAACGCCCTATCCGACGAGGACGAACGTGTAAAGGCGGCTGCCGCGACCGCACTGGGTCAAATCGGTGACCCTGACGCGATCAATCACCTCGTTGCGGCCTTAAAGAACAGTGAGCCCGTGAGGGAGGCCGCCGCCGAGGCCCTGACGAAGTTTCCGCAGGAGAAGGTGATGCCCATTCTTCGCATCGCGGCCATCGACGAAGATGAAAGTGTCTACAGCGGCACCGTTGCGGCACTGCAACGCATCGACAACCCGGAAACTATTCAACTTTTGGTCTCGCTATTGCCGCGCGTGACGCCTACCAAAGACCAAGAGGATGAGCTAACCGTCTCCTTGCGAGCCGCATTCGGCAAGAAAGACGCGAATCAAGTGCTCGCCGCGTTCAAAGAGGCACTACAAAGCCCCGACAAAGCGATGCGCGCCGGAGTGGCCCAAGTACTGGGGCCAGACCGGAACGGCCAAGAGCCTGAGGAAACTCAATCCGCGGAGAATCTGTGCCGTGCGGACGAAACAGTAATGCTGTTGAAGGGTCTCGCAACGGACGCGGATCGAAACGTGCGCGCGGCGGCCGTGAATGCGTTGGGCGGACTTGCGGATTACCGCATGCGGTACTCGAAACAAAGCACCGAAGAAGCGCTCGCGGCCTTGGCAGCGGCGCTACGCGACACCAACAAGAATGTCGCGGCCATGGCTGGCGACTTGCTGAGCAAGCTGTCTTGGCAGCCCCCGACCCCCGAGGACAAAGCGTACTTCCTGATCGCGCAGGGCAACGCAACCGAGGCGGCCAAGCTTGGTACCGTTGCCTACGAGCCTCTCGCACAGGCGCTGTCGCGCGATTCGGAAACCGTGCTTCGAGGCGCACCGGCAGTCAGAAACACGCCCCCTCTAAGACGACCGGTGGCGCGTGTCGCGGGCGGAGCGGCAGAAAAGGCTCAAGTCATAGGGGCGCTGGGGCAGCTCAGCGATGAAAGGGCCATCCCAGCCTTGCTGGAGGCTCTGCATAGTGCCGATCCGGATGTGGTATTCATCGCTGCCGAAGCTCTGGGCGAGCGGAAAGAACCCCGCGCGGTGGAACCCCTCCTTGAAATGGCAAAGCACCCGAACGAGAATTACCGGTGCAGTGCCGTCATGGCCCTCAGAGCCATTGGCGACCCACGTGCAGTACCCACACTGATCGCGGCACTCAACGATTCCTCCCACGTCGTACGAAGCCAGGCGGCGGTATCATTGGGCGAGCTTGGAGACAAGCAGGCTACGCCAGACCTTGTGCGTGTAGCGCTCAATGACACGGACTTCAACGTCCGATCGGATGCACTCAATAGTATTGCCGCATTGAAGGACCGAAGTGCGATTGCGCCGTTGGCAGCGGCCCTGAAAGAAACGCTGGCAAAAGACGCAACGCAAACGGATGAAAACGCACGATGGCAGCTATCGACCATAGCGGCCTTGGGTACGCTTGGGGGTCCTGAGGCGTGCGATGCGCTTCTGCCAGTACTTGCACGGTTTCCAAACTCCCAAGAAGTGATCTCCGCGCTTGGAGATACCGGCGATCAGCGCGCCGCTGGGCCGATTGCCGCCGACATGATCGAAAACGCCAAGGATGGCGACATCAGTCTCGAAGTGATTGAAACCTATTTCAATGCCTTGGTGAAGCTCGGCGGGCCAACCGCCATGACGGGTATCGCGGACTTTGTCGTCGTGATGGGCGAACGCCGTTCCGACTTGGCCGCGCTAGGTTTCAAAGCGCTTGAGAAGATGCAGCAACCGGAGGCAGGAAACGTCATCTACGACCTAGTGACCACCAAAATGCCACCGGGTTATCTACAACTCGAAGGCGCGTATGTTCTCGCGCGTCTTGGCGACGAGCGCGCCCGCGACATTCTCGAAAAGGCCAAGGAAGATCCCAATGTGCGCGCCAAGGTGTTTGAAGCGCTTCAGGCGCTCAACGCGGCCAAGGCGGCAAAGCCCGATACGAAGCCTGCTGCGCCGTAATCGGCGCGGAGTTCGGGTCGTAAGCTAAGCTAGCGCACGAAGCAGAGAAAGAACAGGGCGGATCAGTCAATTTCGACTGACCCGCCCGTTCCGTTTCGCGACGGCTAGCGTGGATAGCCGCCGAGACCTCAATTGCCTCACTTCGCAGGTGCAACTTGCGGGCTAGTCATTGACCACTTTGTCTCTGACATACGCGGCAATCACATTCTCAAAGCACGTTCCCATTGTGTGCGCCGAATATCGTGAATCGGATTTCCAGGCTATACATATCCGCGTTACGCCTGCTCCTATTTATAGATGCACCGAGTGGCGGATCGTGGACGAACAACCTCGCCGGCAGACACGAAATACAACTATCTCGCAACGCAACAGAACCGCAACCAAAGCGACTCAACCACGGATGAACACCGATGAACTCCGATGGACAAACCCAATAGGAGGCACGGCTCCCTTGGGCGCCAGCTTCAGATACAACAACCTTTGAGGTATACGGCATCAAAATCCGTAAACCGTGCACAGACTCCTTAAGATTACAGCATATATAAGGCGCTGAAATCACAGCACTTATATCGATTAAGCCCAAGCCGTTCCAGGTGGGTACCATCAGGGCTGGTGTAGCGTCGGGTAGGGATTCTCGGAGGGGAGCCTTGACAGGGAGGGGAAACCGGGCTAAACTAACTCTAGGTTGACTTGACGTCAAGACAACTTTAGGTCGGTGAATGCCGCCGGTCTTGCATCACTTGGGGGTTCCTTCGAATGGCGTTCTCATCGCCACGACTACGCAAGCTCAAAGAGCGCGATGACACCATTCTGGACACGGCACGCGAGATCTTTCTGGAAGATGGCTACTACGGCCTGACCATGAATCGGATTGCGGCGCGTTGCGGCCTTTCGAAGGGCACGATGTACCACTACTTCTCCTGCAAGGAGGAGATCATCATTGCTTTGGCTGAAAGGGCGTTTCGGAAGCGCACAGAACTGATGCACCGGGGAACGCTCCTCAAGGGGAAGACCCGTGAGCGAATTCTGGCGGTTGGGGAGGCGGTCGTCCTTTTCGTGCTGCTGAACATGGGGGATTCGCGCATCATCCACGCTGCCATGGGAACCCTCCGAGAGAAGACCCCGCCGCTGCGTCTCCAAGCGCTGGTTCAGGCGGAGCAAGAGCAGCTCGGCATCCTCAGAGGCGTGATTGACGAGGCGCTCCTGCAAGGGGACCTGACGCTCACGAATGGGACCACGGTGGACGAAATTCTTTTGGGTACGTGGGGTCTTGTCGATGGGGCACACCTGCTGATCGAGAGCGGAGCGCACGGATCGTCGTTGCAGCTTAGCGACCCCTTTGAGCGGGTATGGAGATTCTGGAACTTCGCGGCTGACGGGTACGGATGGAAGCCGTTCTTCGCGGAGTGGGATTACGGTGCGAGCCTGTTGCGGGCGCGCGCAGAGGTTTTCGCGGAAGAGGCGCGGGCAATTTACGGGGAGGCTCCGGGATTGGGCAACGTCTCGGAAGTGTGGATGCAGGCGGCCCGAAGGCCGCATGCGGATTCGAAGCCGTCGTAACGTTACAAGAAGGGAAGTAGTTATGAGAAGAAGAGGATTCACCTTAATCGAACTCCTCGTCGTCATTGCCATCATCGGCATTTTGGCGGCGATACTGCTGCCTGCGCTGGCTCGTGCTCGAGAAGCGGCCCGCCGTGCAAGCTGCGCAAACAACCTCAAACAGTTCGGCCTTGTCTACAAGATGTATTCCGGCGAATCGAAGGGCGAGAAGTACCCCCCGATGCAACATCAGACGGTGTGCGACCCCTGTAACGGTCCCATCATGACGCCGCTGTGCGTTGCGGTGTATCCGGAGTATGTGACGGATCCCAATATCTATGTATGCCCGTCGAGCGCAAAGCACAGCCCCGAAGACATGTACTACCCCGAATCGGAAGGTGGCTTGCCGATTCTTGCTTTCCGAGGCGTTGAAGGCGACCAGACATACAACAACTGGTGGGCGGCTTCCTGGTCGTATTACTACTTCGGGTTTGTCTATGACCGCTGCGACGAGAAGCCCGAAAACCTGATGGACGCGAGCGTGCTGGCGGCGATGGGTGTGACAACACCGGCTGGTGCGACCATTCCTACACAGATTGGCAACCAGTTCATCAACCTCTATACCGCCGATATGACCAACTACCCCATGCTTTCTGTGGACACGAATATGCGGGGCCCCCTTCAACTGCTCGAGAACGACACGTCCGGCATGGCTGGCAACGGCAACGGCGGTAGCGACACAATCTACCGGATGCGCGAAGGCATCGAACGCTTCCTGATCAGCGACATCAATAACCCTGCCGCATCGGCCGCGGCCCAGAGCGAGATCTTCGTGATGTGGGACGCGACCTCGACAGAGGTCCAGAGCTTCAACCACGTGCCCGGCGGTTCGAATGTGCTGTACATGGACGGTCACGTGTCGTTCCTGAAGTACCCGAACGACAAAGCGCCCATTACCAAATCATTCGCTGTCGCCGCAGGCGCCATTGCGGGTTCTGCCGGCTAATCAGCGACCGAGTGGAAAGAGGGACTGATTCGCTTTCCACCTTCTCATACAGCAGTACGATATGGGGGACCGATGCAGACTGCCCCACGAAGTCTGCTCGGTCCCCCATATCGATCTTCAACGCACGTCGCAACGGGGATGGCACTTGACCGTTTGCCCTCTCCACGGTAGTCTGTACGCAAGTAGGGCGGGGGAAACCAGTCCAAGTTCGTCGGGGAGCTCTCGAACGTGGCCTTCGTATCGCCAAGAATACGCAAGATGAATGAAAGGGACGCAGCCATTCTGGGGGTGGCGCGGGAACTGTTTCTGGCGGACGGCTACTACGGCCTGACCATGGAGCGGATCGGGACGCAGTGCGGCGTCTCGAAAGGCACGATCTATCACTATTTCTCGTGCAAAGAAGAGATTGTCATTGCCCTCGCCGAAGTCTCACTGCGCAAACGCACGGAACTAATGCGGCGTGGGGCACAGTTTTCAGGTACCGCGCGCGAACGTATGCTCGCTCTGGGCGAAGCGGTCTGCTTATTCACTCAGCTCAATCCCGGAGATTCGCGCATCATTCACTCCGCGATGGGCCCACTTCGCGAGAAGACACCGCCTCTGCGTTTGCAGTCGTTGGTACACGCCGAACAAGAGGAACTGGGCCTCCTTCGTAGAATCATCGAGTCCGCGCTGGGCAGCGGAGACCTTGAATTGAAGTACGGGACCACGGTGGACGAGGTCTTGTTTGGAACGTGGGGACTGGTAGACGGCGCATATGCCCTCATAGAGGGCGGTGTCCACACTACTTCGCTTTCATTGCTCGACCCCTTCGACAGCGTGCTCTGGTTCTGGAACAGTGCCGCAGACGGATACGGCTGGCGACCTCTAACCAGCGAGTGGGACTATGCCGAAAGTCTCATTCGAGTCAGAAAAGAGGTCTTTGCCGAGGAGGCGCAAAAGGTGTTCGGCGAAGGCAAATGGCACGGCCCCGTGCAGTCCCGGAGGCGAATCGCGGAGAGCGGATTGTAACCCCTGTCCATACCCGGCGGCTGCAACCAGTGAAGTCGTTACACTAATTCCAAACCCGAAAACGAAAACGCCGGCCGAAGCGTTCGTGCTCCGGCCGGCGTTTAATACAAACGCTATTGTTCCATCTTAACCGTATCGCCTTTGGCGGGCGCTTTGCCGTCCACCAACGAGCATACGGAGAGCTTCTCCTGTACGTCGTCCACCTTGATCGTACCGGTCTTGTCCAACGTCACGCTGAGCGGAAGGCCCGTGTCGGGATCCTTGATGACCTTGCCCTGCTTGTAGATGCCCATGACCGTGCCCACCTGCACGCCACGGTTGCTGCCTGCATTGATGTAGATGGACTTTCCATCGACCTCGGCTACGCGCGCCGAGAAGGGAACATCAGCCATTTTCGCGGAGATGCGCTCGACGGCCTGATTGACAGCTTTCTCGCTGGTTTCGCCAAGGGGCGTCTTCTTAAACTTATCGCCGCCCGCGCTGAACCCACCCGCGTAAACATCCGCGCCGATGCTCTTGTAGGTGCCTTCAGCTTCCGCGTCAAACGTGTCGAGCACAACCGTCGTTGTCAGATCGACCAGGCGCAGCTTGATAGCAACCTTCGACGTAACCTTGCTGCCGCCGAGACCAACGCTCACGCCGCCAATGGGCACGCCCACGCGACCGCTCTTACCCTCTTCACCGGGCTCGAACTGCGTAACCGTACCTTGAACCAGGACGCTCGCGCCGACGATTTCCCCGATCTTCAGGGCTGTCTGCGAGTTGATACGGCCCGACGCCCCAAGGTCTTGCTCCTTGATGGCGTTATCGAGCTTCGGCCGTTCCACCACGATAAAGCGGCCCGACTGCATCAATGCGTCGGTAAGCATGGCCGCAAGCACGGGACCTTCATCCCAACCCAGCTTGCCCGCGCCTTCGAAGGCATCGACACAGACGACCTGCTTGGGGCCTGTGTACGCGGGAGCCGCTGGCTTTGCTTCGGCCGATTCCTCGGTTTTCGTGTCTTCTTTCTTTTTGCCTTTGACCTTGTCGAGAATGCCGGCATGGGCGGATGCGCCTACGAACATCGCAATTGCACCCATCGCCAATAAGGAGCTTAACTTAAGACCAAACCGCGTCGTGCTACTCTCCTTCACACTTCTAACCATTCTCGTTCCTCCCTTTGTTGCTATCGCACGCCCCTTGGCGTGGAAGTTTTGCAGCGTCACCAGTGTGGCTGTCCCATTCGCCAGAACGGGGCAGTAAGTGCTTGATTTTATCCTTGAAGAGCGAAAAATGGCAAATGGGCTGGAATTGACCGATGCGATAGACCTTGATTTCGGAGCGTCGGTGTCGCAGACTGCTGTGGGGCTACGATGGGCAGACAATGGGGAAAACCATGCGCTCGAACGACGCCAAGGAACGGTTCAGCATGGCCGACGCCTATTACCGCAAGGGGCGGTATGAAGAGGCTCTGGCTCTGCTGGACGAACTGAACGCTGCCTTTCCCAACACCGCAAATATCCTTTTTCCGCGAGCTCGGTGCATGCGCCGGCTGGGACGCACGCAAGAGGCGCTGCACATTTGCGGGGTCTTATTGAAGCACTTTAATGACCCGCGCGCGGAAAAACTTCGCAGAGCCATCGAGAAAGACCTGGCTACGCCGCGGCTGGATGACACCGCCGACGAACCCTTGTTGCCGAATATCAGCTTGGACGACATTTTGGGACCGCCTCCACCGCCGCCGCTTCCGCCGCCGCCCGAGAAGTTTGCGCGCCCGGATTGGCTTTCGACTCCGGTCATTATCGTCTTGTCCGTAGTCGCGGCCCTGGTATTGATTACGGTGCTGGCCATGGTGACGGGAGGCGGGGGCAACTCAACCGGGGCCACTGAAGCGACTCAGACCGCCGCGAGTCAACCGGAGCCTGTGTTTCGAATCACCGAAGACCTCAATATTGTCCTCTTCGGGTGGCAGCTTTCGTGGGTAGGCTGGTTAGTGATCAGCATTGTCCTGACAACCACCCAATACACTATTTCCTTGTATCTGACATTGCGCACCGGAAACAAGCTTCCCAACGACGATCTACAGAGCGACTTAATCAACATAGGGATCATGTCGTTTATCGGGACGTTAATGAACACGTTCGTTCCCTGCTTGGGGTATATTGGCAGCATCATCATGTTGCGGAGGACTTATGAACTCGTATTTCTCGAGTTCTTCATCCTCTTTTCGTTCTATATAGCCACGTGCATTGTCGCCTTCGGGCTGCTATTCCTCGTCGGCCTGGGGTTGGCGATGGCAGCGGGAGCCGCATAAAAGAAGCGGGGCCTTCGCCCAAGACGAAGACCCCGTCGGTAACCAACGCTCCTACGCGTTTAATGGTCTTACCATTCCAGACTACCTGCGGTCTGGTATTCCGTTACACGGGTCTCGAAGAAATTCTTTTCTTTCGACAAATCGATCGTCTCGCTCATCCACGGAAACGGATTCCGAGATCCGAAGAACGACTTGAGACCGATGCGTTCCATTCGACGGTCGGCAACATACTGCACATACTCGCGGAAGAGTCCCGCGTTGAGTCCAAGGATACCTCGCGGCAGGCAGTCTTGCGCGTACCGGATCTCGTATTCCACCGCGTCGTGGATCATCGCTCGGATCTCCTGCTGCAACTGAGGTGTCCACACACCGGGATTCTCTTCCTTGATCGTATTGATGAGATCGATGCCAAAATTCAGGTGGATGGTCTCGTCGCGCAAGATGTACTGAAACTGCTGGCCGATGCCCGTCATGCGATTCTGCCGGTGAAACGACAGGATCATGACGAATCCGCTATAGAAGAAGATGCCTTCCATGATCACGTAGAACCCCACGAGGTTCTTCAGGAACTTCTGAATGCCCTCGATAGTCTCCGTATTAAAATCGTCGCGGAGCACGTCCTCGGTAAGACGCATGACAAACTGATCTTTGCCTTCTATGGACGAGACTTCGTGATACATATTGAAGACTTCGCGCTCGTCGAGGCCCAGAGACTCCACAATGTAATGGAAGGTGTGGGTGTGCACAGCCTCTTCGAAAGCCTGGCGAAGCAGATACTGCCGCGCTTCGGGGTTGGTGATGTGCTTGAAGATGGCAAGCACGATGTTGTTGCCCACCAGGCTTTCGCCCGTGCTGAAGAAGCCAAGGTTGCGCATGATCACGAGGCGTTCGGCGTCCGTCAGGTTGTTGGACTTCCACAACTCGATGTCCTGCTGCATGGACACTTCGCTGGGCAGCCAGTTGTTGTTGCACCCGTTGAGATAGTGCTCCCACGCCCACTTGTACTTCAGCGGCATGAGCTGATTGACGTCGACCTGCTTGCAGTTCAGCAAGCGCTTGTCTTCGACGTTAATCCTCTTGCTGAGATCGAAGGGTTTCGGGGGGATTCCGGTGGCTGTGCAACACGCTGACATGAGTACGTCTCCTTCCTCAAAAAGCTCCGCGGGACAAAGCGAACAGGCATATAACAACTAAGCACATACTGAGAGAGAACAAATATCGACAGGATTCACACGATGAACACGATTTTGAAAGAGTGGGGATTCGGTGAGTTTTCAAGAGCGCCGATGTGTACCTTGATGCATGGAATGCGAGCGGCAAACCCCGAGTCTCAAGGTCCCGATCTCCGAATCTCAAATTTGAGATTTGAAATTTGAGATTGGAAACTGCGTGGCTCGTCCCCGAGGCGCATGAAGCAATAGACGTCTTCAAAGTAAATGCTCTAGGGAAGAAACCGGAACACATTGCTCGCCAACACTCGGCGGCAACTCTCTTCAATCCAAAATCCAAAATCGAAAATCCAAAATTCTTCACTGGCATGCTTCGCAATCCGGATCGGCGAGACTGCACGCCTTGGGCTGAGTCTCTTCGGCGGATTCTTCCCGTTGGACCTGGATGTTGCTGGAGGCTGACTTGCTCTTCATCCAGCGAGGTTGAATGCCGCGTTTGTTGATGTCGACCGTCGACTTCTCCACTTGTGTCGCGGCGAGGCTGCGTAAGTAATAGGTTGTCTTGAGTCCCTTACGCCACGCGAGTTGGTACATCTCGCTCAGCAACTTCCCGCTCGGAGCCGCGAGGTACAGGTTCAGCGATTGCCCCATGTCAATCCACTTCTGGCGGCGGCTGGCGCATTCAATGAGCCACTTCGGTTCGATTTCGAATGCGGTGAGGTACTTCTGCTTCAGGTTGGCGGGAATTCGCTCAATTTCAGTCAGCGATCCGTCGTAGTACTTGAGGTCTTCGACCATTTCGGCGTCCCAAAGACCGAGTGCTTTGAGATCATTGACGAGATGCGTGTTGACAGTAGTGAATTCGCCGCTGAGATTCGATTTCGCAAACAAGTGCTTGTAGGCCGGCTCGATGGACTGCGTGACGCCCGTGATATTCGAGATGGTGGCCGTCGGCGCAATGGCCATGGTGTTGCTATTGCGCATTCCGAACTCTTTCACGGCCTCACGCACGACGGACCAATCCAGGCGAGTAGACCGATCGACATCCACGTGGCCGCCTCGCTGCTCGACGAGGAGATCGATCGTGTCGATAGGCAGCAGACCGCGGCTCCATTTCGAGCCTTGATAGCTGGGGTATGCGCCACGCTCGGCCGCCAGCTCGGTCGACGCATAGATGGCGTAATACGAGATCATCTCCATGCTGCTGTCCGCGAATTCGACCGCCTCCTCGCTGGCATAGCTGAACCCCTGCGCATAAAGCGCGTCCTGGAAACCCATAATGCCCAATCCGATGGGCCGGTGCTTGAGATTGGCATTGCGGGCTTCCGGGGTCGGATAGAAATTGATGTCGATCACGTTGTCGAGCATGCGGACCGCCGTGCGCACGGTACCCGCAAGGAGGGCCTCGTCAAGTCCGGTCTCGGTGATATGCGCGGCGAGATTGATGGAGCCGAGATTGCAGACCGCGGTTTCCTCCGGAGAGGTATTCAGCAGGATTTCGGTGCAGAGGTTCGAGCAATGCACGACGCCCATGTGATCTTGGGGCGAACGGATGTTTGACGGGTCCTTGAACGTGATCCACGGGTGGCCGGTCTCGAACAGCATGGAAAGCATCTTGCGCCAGAGGAGTACGGCATCGACGCGCTTGAACTGCCGCAGCTCGCCACGCTCGGCCTTCTTCTCGTACTCCACGTAGCGTTCCTCGAACGCCTTTCCGTAGAGGTGATGCAGGTCTTTCACTTCCGACGGATTGAAGAGCGTCCAATGCTCCTCCGCGGCCACGCGCTTCATGAACAGATCGGGGATCCAGTTCGCGGTGTGCATGTCGTGCGTGCGGCGGCGCTCGTCGCCGGTGTTCTTGCGCAGGTCGAGGAAGTCCTCGATGTCGAGGTGCCACGTTTCCAGGTACGCGCACATGGCGCCTTTCCGCTTTCCGCCTTGATTGACGGCAACCGCAGTGTCGTTGGCGACTTTCAAGAAGGGGATAACGCCCTGGCTTTGACCATTCGTACCCTTGATGTAGCCGCCCGTTGCGCGGACATTCGTCCAGTCATTGCCCAATCCGCCGGCCCATTTTGAGAGGCGCGCGTCGTCGGAGATCACCTTGAAGATGTGCTCGAGATCATCCTCGATGGTGGAGAGGTAACACGAACTGAGCTGCGGATGCAGCGTGCCCGCGTTGAAGAGCGTTGGCGTCGAAGACGTGAACAGGAACTGCGACAGGACTTCGTAGAACTCAATGGCGCGCTCGTCGCGTTGGGCGCCCTCATTGATGGCGAGGCCCATAGCGACGCGCATCCAGAAGTACTGAGGCGACTCGATGCGGCGGCCGTTGTTGTGGATCAGATACCGATCATAGAGGGTTTGCAGTCCCATATATGCGAATTGCCGGTCGCGCTGAAGGTCCAGGGCGGCGGCAAGACGGTCCAAATCGAATTCGAGCAGGGACGGGCTTAACCGCTCCAGTCGAACGCCCTCGGCGATGTAATGCCGGAAGTGATTGCGATGCTGCGCTTCGAGCGAACCGACTTCAATGCCTTGCGGCAACACTTCGTTGTAGATGAACTTGAGCAGCAGCCGCGCGGTGACGAAGCTGTACGCGGGGTCGCGCTCGATACGCCCCTTGGCCGCGAAGATACCCGCCTTGGCTATTTCCTGCGGAGTAATGCCGTCATAAACCGTCTGCATTACCTCGTCGTGCATCTCGTCGACGGAGGCAATATTCTCCACTCCTTGGCATGCTTCTGAAAGAGTCTTGCGGATACGCTGACCGGTGAGGATCTCGCGGGAGCCGTCCGGCAGGCTCACGTACATCTGCGCCAGCGGATCGCCCTGGAGATCGGTTTCCCCGCGCAGTGCGCGCGCCTTCTTGCGGTCTTCGCGATAGACAATATAGCGGCGCGCAACGGCGTATTCGCCGTTCTGCATCAAGCGCCTCTCCACGGCATCCTGGATGCGTTCCACCTCGAGTCGCTGGCCTGCCCGGGCGTTTTGAAGGGCTTCAGCGATAACCTCGTCTGCGACGGTGCGCGCCTTCTCGAGGATCGCGGGCTCCAGCGGCTCATCCCTGGGAACCGCGTGTTCGGCTTTGAAGGCCTTCTCAATGGCCTTGAAGATGAGCGACCCATCAAACGACACCGTACGGCCGTCGCGCTTCAGAATGGTTTGTTCCACTTGTGGTTCCAGCACCGATACACCCTCCCCAGTCCGGAAAGCCAAGCAGACGCGACGGCGCCTGACTTCGGTCTAAATTACCCGCGCTTTCCCGCCCGCAAGTTTTTGATCGTTCGCGTAAGTCGCTTTAATACAACATCTTGCGGCGCGCAAGGCCGCAGTTCTCAGGCCTAAAATCCGGTATCCCTGGAGGGACAAAGGATCCCCTACGCCTGGAGTTGCGGCCCCAGCGCCGTTTTATAATTGCAGTATTCAGCGTGACCTACGAAATCCCAAGACAGCCAAGAATCCGCTGGGGGATTCACCCCCTTCCCCGTACCGGCAACCTAGAGTTGCCTGAGGGGGATTATTGCGGTAAGGCACAATATAATGTGGTGTTGTCTGTCTGTCAATACCAAATTTAGCGGTTATCGGTTTTCGAGAAACACCGGACTTTCCCACTCAGAATTCGTTCTTTGAGCGGTAATGCCGTCAAGTGTTAGCCCTCCGTTAGAGGGCAGGTAACTTCTTCCTGCCGCCACAATTGTGGAGAGTCTCTGCGGCCCGGCGAGGGGCCGGCTGGGAAACACGCAAACGGCACGCACGGCGGAGCACGATTGGCGGTGGATACGACGTAAACGTGTTTGAGGTTGGGAATGACCCACTTGGTAAGGTGCCTGACGCAGGGATTTCGGGGTCCACGAAATGAAGGCAAGGATTCGATGTTGCGCAGTAGGATCTTGTAAGATACGTCCAATGGGGGACCGACATGAACATTTCATCGAGATGTGAATACGCATGCCGTGCCGTTCTTGAATTGGCGCGCAACGAAAACAGCGAGACGCCGATGACGGCGGTCCATATTGCAACGTTGCGCGACATACCCGAGAAGTATCTGGTGCACATACTTCTCCAATTAAAGAGAGCCGGAATTGTGAAGAGCGTACGCGGCGCTCAGGGCGGCTACATGCTTGCCCGAACGGCGGAGGTCATTACGCTGCTCGACATCGTCCACGCCATCGACGGCCCGATTCTCGATCCGCTGCCGGTGGATGATTCGGGAGGCGCGGATCTGCGACCCGCATGGCGCGCCGTGGGGGCGGAGATTGAGCGCGTGTTATCGGAATTTACCGTCAACGACATATTGACGCGCGCTGGCAAAGGCGCGATGTATTACATCTGATAGCGAGGAGGCAGAGTGAATCTGATTTTGCACGAGGGGGAACCGAAGGGGAATGAAATACGCACGCGGTTGCATGCATGCGTAGGGCTTGGACAACGTACATTTACGCCGACACAAATAGTGGTGAAAGCGGCTTCGGGCTGTATCCTGCGCACTGCAGACGATCGTGAGTTATTCGACTTCACATCGGGCGTGTTGGTGGCGAATCTGGGTCATTCCCATCCTCGTTTCGAGGCATTCTACCGGCAGTACGCGACGGGTCTTCCGCGTAATGCCTACAACATGATTGTGGAAGTCGAGGCGACTGCGGCGGAACGCCTGCTTACGACCATGGCAATGCCCAAAGCGCAGAAGCTGTTGTGGGCGGCCAGCGGCTCGGAGGGTATCCAGAAGGCTATGTGGGCCGCGCTGCACAAGCATCCCGACCGTCCCATTATTGTGGCAACGCGGGGCGGATTCCACGGCAAGAAGGGGCTGGCGGCGGATGTCACGGGCGACACCAGCCCAAATCCAAACGTGCGGTTCATTTCGTTTCCGATGAAAGAGCAACACCCGCAGTCGTTCTACCAGGCGGAATTGGACGCCTTGGCGGAGCAATATCCGAACCAGATCGCGCTGCTCATCACGGAGCCCTATCTCGGGGCCAAGGGAAGTTTTCATCCTCCGGCGTGGTACCACAAGATGCTTCAAGCGTGGTGCGATAAGCATGATATCGCGTTCATCTTCGACGAGGTTCAGTCCTGTCATGGGCGGACAGGCAACATGTTTGCGTACCAGACCTATGGCGTGGAGCCCGACCTGGTTGTCATGGGCAAAGGGCTGGGTAATGGGGAACCCGCGGCTGCGGTCGCCGGTCGGGCCGACCTGATCGATGCGTTGGCCTACGGCGAGGCATCCGATACATACAGTGGCAATCCACGAGCCTGTGCCGCCGTGTGTGCCGTCCTCGACGTGTTTGAAACGGAAGGCGTGGTCGACAAGTGCCGTAACCTGACGCCCCAGATTCGCGGCCACCTGGATGCGCTGAAGAAGAGGTTTCCCTTCATAGTGGACGTTCGCGGCGAAGGGCTAGTCTATGGCGTGGAAATGAAGGACGACGCAACTGCGAACGCCTGCGTGCTGGAGGCGTATCGCGGTAACGGCCCGCAAGGCGTGCATTTCCTCGGACCTCTCGCGGGGAAAGTGCTTCGGGTCAGCCCTCCGCTGGTAATGAGTGCCGAGGAATTGAACGAAGCGTTCGGCGTCCTGGAATCGTCCTGGGAGCGCATCTGAGAGGGTGCGGCTACGACTGACCGCTACGTTCAGTCTGACGAGACATGGGTGACGGCTCTCGGTCGGCTCTCAGAGAATTTGACGGGACGCAGCCTATTCTTCTACAACAAATGTAGGCTGTAATCATAAGGCGCTGTGGCTTCCTGTCTGGAGATTTGGAATACGTGGCGCCAGCCCTCTGTACACCACGCCATCGATGGACCGGCCGTTGCTGTCAGCGAAATGACCTCGTACGAATCATAGATTCGGGCATTTGCCGGTGCGGGTATGCGTAACTTGGGACCTTATGCCTCAGGAAAACCTGCCTCAAGCCGAAGGTGACAATACCGAATTCGTATCGCTGCAAACGCGATGCGCGGCCATGGAAAAGGAACTGGCGACGCTCCGCCACGAGACCGCAGCATTGTGGCGAAACGAGCAAGCATTTCGTCAGATGATTCGTGAGTTTCCATTCCTCTTCATTGCATTCGACGAATCGGGAGTGGTGTTTCATTGGAACGAGACGTGCGAGCGAGTCACCGGCTACACGAAGGAAGAGATGGTCGCGAATCCGAAGGCGCTGGAACTGCTCTATCCAGACGCCACCTATCGGGCCATTATAGTGGAGTTGATCTCGGACCCAGACTGCGAGCTGCATAACGAAGAAATGGTTTTGACCACGAAATCTGGGGAAGGTCGAGTGATTTCCTGGTCGGATATATCCGTTCGTGTACCGATACCCGGTTGGAAACGTTGGACTATCGGGCAGGACGTCACAGATTGGCGGCGCGCTGAAGATGCACTCACGGAAGCCAACGAACGAATGCGAGCCCTGTTCATGGGGGCACCAGACGCTGTCTTCGTGTCGGATGCGGAAACGGCCGTTATCCTGGACATGAATCCACAGGCCGAGCGCCTTCTGGAGCGCTGCAAGGAAGAGCTCATTGGCAAAACCATCGCCGCACTTCATCCATCGGGCCAGCAAGCAGACCATCTCCGGCGTTTCTACTCCGTTCAGGAAGGGCGGGACACGGGATTTCTGCAAGCCGAAATCGTGACAGCTTCGGGAAAGATAGTTCCGGTGGAAATTAGCCCCAATGTAGTTGCGCTGAAAGGCGGAAAGAGGGTTGTTCAAGGTTTTTTGCGCGATGTGTCGAGCCGCAAGCGCGCGGAGGAGGAAAAGCTTGCGCTGGAGGGTCAACTGCGTCACGCGCAGAAGATGGAGTCCATAGGCAGGCTCGCGGGAGGAGTCGCCCACGATTTCAACAATCTGCTTACCAGCATATCGGGGAACGTAGAGTTGGCCATGATGGAATTGGGGGACCGGGATCCGCTGCGTGTGTTACTCCAAGAGATTGGGCACGCGGCAGAGAGCGCCGCGGCCTTGACTCGTCAATTGTTGGCCTTTTCCAGAAAGCAGATCATCGAGCCGCGCGTTCTCGATTTGAACGCCCTGATTGAGCGGATGCACAAAATGCTCGGGCGTCTCATCGGCGAGGACGTGCAGCTATACATGGTCCCGCGTACTTCGGAGGCGCAAGTCAACGCCGACCCTGGACAATTGGAGCAAGTCATTATCAACTTGGCTGTAAACGCGCGAGACGCGATGCCACTCGGTGGACGACTGAGTCTCGAAACCGACTTGGCCACACTCGACGAAGACTACTGTCGAAATCACGTAGACGCGGTGCCGGGCGAATACATCGTGTTAAGCGTCTCGGATACCGGTTGCGGTATGTCGCCTGAGGTGAAGTCGCACTTGTTCGAACCGTTCTTTACGACCAAACCGCGCGGCAAGGGGACAGGACTTGGACTCGCGACGATTTACGGGGTCGTGAAACAGAACGGTGGTTCGATAGAGGTGTACAGCGAGGTAGGGCGGGGGACAACGTTCAAGATTTACTTGCCCCGTGTGGGGGGTGAGGCAAAACCCTTGAAGAACTTGGCCGCACGATCCCTTGCCTTAGGGCAGGAAACAATCCTGTTGGTTGAAGACGAACAAGTCGTGCGCGACCTGGCAAATCGCTTTCTGACCAAGCTCGGATACAACGTGCTGCCGCATGCCAACGCGGGAGACGCCTTGCTCGCCGCGCGGAATTTCCCGGGGAAGATTCATCTGCTGATGACAGATGTCGTAATGCCAGGCATGAACGGGCCGACCCTCGCGGAAGAACTACTCAAGTTCAGACCCGAAATCAAGGTCCTATTCGCGTCCGGTTACACGGAAGACGCCATCGTCCACCACGGCGTTCTGTCGCAAGGGGTGCAGTTTATTGGGAAGCCGTACTCAATTCACGCGCTTGCCAACAAACTTAGGGAAGTGCTGACAGCTTCCTGATTGGGCGAGGCTCAGAAGAAGTCCCAAATGGCCTGGCCGGACTTGGTCTCGCGCACGGGAGCATCGGATTCGTGCTCCTCGGGAGAAGGAGCCGACGCGTCAAATCGCTGCTCTTCTGGCGATTCCCCGGCCACGGCGGATTCACTCGGAATGTCTGCGGGCTCTTCGAACTCCACCGGTTCGTCTTCCCCTTCTTGGGGTTCTTCCATGGCCGCATCCGAATCCCGGTCGAGTTCGTAGCGGACTTCATCCACTTCGGCAGGCGTCTCGTCAAATTCCTCATAATCGGGCACCGGCGCTTCTTCGGAGGGTACGGGAGCCAGCACCTCGGCATCCGGTATGACTTCCAGGGATTCAACGTCTTCGGTATCCGCGATTACGTCTTCTTCAGGTGATTCGTCAATCGAGGTATCCGATTCATCCACGGGCGCGGATTCCTTCGGCTTGCGCGAACCCTTGGGCCGCCCTTTTTTGCCCTTACGCACTCCGGGCTTATCGGTCGCTCCTTCAAGTGCAACGTTGGCCAACGACAAGGCCTCGGTGCCCGGTGCAAGATAGAAGACATAGTCGACTGGTTCGCGCAGCATGCGCGCCACCTTGAGCGATATCAGAATGGAAGGATTGAGCCGGCCCTTCTCGATAGCGATGATCGTCTGCCGGGTAATCCCCACAGCGTCCGCCAAGTCAGCTTGACGCAAGCCTATGCGCTCGCGAAGCTCTTTGACGCGGTTTCGAAGGGGAAATTCGCTGATCATGGGCTGAGCATACACAGAGTACGCCGATTTTATCAAGGCAAATACGGGGAAAGGAGACGCGAGGGATACAAACAAAAACGGACATCCTGCCGGGGAGGAAACGAGGCTGGGTGTCCGCGAATGAGCGGGGAGCGGACTCAACGCGACAGCTCAAAGTCACAGACGACCCAGGCGCTTCCTTTCAGAAATTTACTTTGTCGAGCACATCCTAGTATTGTTGAAAACTCCGAGGCATCAACCCAACGAAGTGGAGAATTATGCGCTTTGTAGTAGCGCCAGATTCGTTTAAAGAGTGCGCGCCGGCATCGGTGGTCGCGAGATCCATTGCCGAGGGGCTGGCGAAAGCGCAGCCTCATGCGATCGTAGACATCGTTCCCATGGCGGACGGAGGCGAAGGCACCGTCGATTCGCTGGTTACCGCGACCGGCGGCACGATCATCGACTTAGAAGTAACCGGGCCGTTGGGAGACCCGGTCCTGGCCACATACGGGTTATTGGGAGATGGCTCAACGGCCGTCATCGAGATGGCGGCAGCGTCGGGTTTGGCATTGGTACCCGCCGCGCGACGTAACCCGCTCGTTACGACGACGCGAGGAACAGGCGAACTGCTGTGCGATGCCCTTGACCGTGGCGTATCCCGAATCATCATCGGTATCGGAGGAAGTGCGACCAACGACGGGGGTGCCGGCGCGGCGCAAGCGCTGGGCTACTCGCTGCTCGATGAAGACGGACAGGAACTACCGGTAGGCGGCGCGGCCCTGGCGCGGTTGGCGCGCATTGACGCTACCCGAAAGCACCGGGGTCTCGCAGCGTGCGAGATTCTCGTGGCGTGCGACGTCGCGAATCCGTTGTGCGGACAGGACGGCGCTTCGGCGGTGTACGGCCCTCAGAAGGGCGCTACGCCGGAGATGGTCCGTGAACTGGACGACGCGCTGCGGCACTTCGCGGAAGTGGCAGCTAAGCAAATGAACGTTCACGTGGAAAACTTGCCGGGAGCAGGCGCGGCGGGAGGGCTTGGCGCGGGCCTGGTGGTGTTTACCGGCGCGCACCTCAAGCCGGGCGTGGAGATCATTGCGGATGCGTTCGGCCTGGCCAGCCGGATAGAAGGGGCCGACCTCGTGATAACCGGCGAAGGAAGGCTCGATGGTCAGTCCGTGAAAGGTAAGACCCCGGTAGGTGTGGCGCGAATCGCCAAGCGATTGGGCGTGCCTTGCGTTGCGATTGCGGGGGCTTTGGGGCCCGGCTTCGAGGCGGTCTATCGAGAAGGCGTAACGGCGGCGTTTTCGTTGTGCACCGGACCCATGTCCTCGGAATACGCCATGGAGAACGTAGAGTCGCTTCTGGCCTCGGCGGGCGAGGCCGTGGGACGGTTGTGGACAGCGGCGAGAGGCGAGTCATGAGGCCCGAATTTGCGTCAATCACGTTTACGCAGCCGGAACAGTCGGCGCAAACGCTGGAATCGCTTCTATCCGAAGAGCGGCCCGGACTTGCGGAACATCTGGCGCACGCACTCGCGGAAAACCCGGAACCTTCGCTGGCACTCACTCGGTTGGAGCGATTCCTGGAAGCGTCGATCACGCCAGGGGCAATACTCGATCTGATGGGCGCAGCATTGCATTTTTGCAGACTGCTTATCACCGTGTTGGGCCAGAGCCATTTTCTGACGGATATCGTGTGCAGAAATCCCGAGTATCTGCTCTGGGTGTGGGAAGAAGGTAACCTGCACGAAACGCCGCCGCGCGAAATGACCGTCGAAGACATGCGGCGGCAAGTAATGGCATTCGACACGTTTGAGGCGCGCGCCCAGAGCATGCGCCGGTTCAAACGCCGGGAGATTCTGCGGATTGCGTCCCGAGATATCTTCGCGCACGTGCCGCTGGCGGCCTTGACGGAAGACTTGTCTAACCTTGCGGACGCCGCGCTCGAAGTGGCGATGGCAGGGGCCTACGCCGATTTGACGCCACGCTATGGCAGGCCGCGAATTCACGACACGGATGCCGAGTCGACATTCGTGATTCTGGGCATGGGAAAGCTCGGCGGGCGCGAACTGAATTTCAGTTCGGACATCGATCTCGTGTTTCTCTACGCGGCGGACGGAGAAACGAGCGGCGGCGAATCCGGTTCCATCTCGAATGCGGAGTTCTTTCACAAGTTCGGCGAACGCGTGATCAAATCGGTTTCGGAAGTGACCGCCGAAGGCAGCATTTTCCGCATCGACATGCGGCTGCGTCCGCATGGGCGGATGGGACCGCTGGCATCGGACATCGATAGCGCGATTCACTACTACGAAACCGAAGGGCACGCGTGGGAACGCCAGGCGTTGATCAAGACGCGCCCGGTTGCGGGCGACCTTAAGTTGGGCGACGCCTTCATCGAACGGACGCGTCCCTTTGTGTTTCCTCGCTATTTCGACGACGAGACACTCGAAGACATCCGCTCGATCAAACAGCAGATGGAACAACAAGTTCGCAGCCGCGGACAAACCGATACGGAAGTGAAACTCGGACGCGGCGGTATTCGCGATGTCGAATTCACGGTGCAGATACTGCAACTGTTGAACGGCGGCCGCTTCCCCGAATTGCGGACGCGAAATACCTTGACGGCGATTCGCGCACTGGAGCAATACGCGCTTCTGAAACCGTTCGACGCGACGGCCCTGATTAGCAACTACACGTTCATGCGGCAAGTCGAGCACCGGCTGCAGATCGAGGGCAGTCAGCAGGTTCACGCTCTGCCCAACGACGCCAATGAACTCGACGCGTTTGCGCGTAAACTGGGGTACGCGTCGGGAGTGTCTTTCAAAGCGGACTACTTGGACCGCGCGTCGGAAACGCGCGCGATTCTCGATCAGTTCCTCGCGACGGAAGGATCCGGGAACCGGTGGGTGACGGATCTTCTGAACCCGCATTCCGACGGCGAGGCAGGTATGGCGGGCTTGGCGAGGCTCGGATTCAAGGACACGAGTCGCGCGCGCGAAGAACTTATTGCGCTATCTTCGGGCAGCAAGCAACGCCCCAACTCCTTGCACGTACGGCAACAGTTCGCGGCGGTTGCTCCCGGCTTGCTCAAGGCGCTCTCACAGGCCATCGACCCCGACGCAACGCTCATGCGATTGGGCCAAATCCTTGCCAACCTTGGCGCGCCCGGTTCAATCTACGACATTCTCAAGTACAGTCCGGAAGTCACGACCTATCTCGTGACGCTCGTTGAGAACAGTCAGTTTCTTGCGGAGATGATCACGAGAGACCCCGGACTATTCGATGTGTTCGGACGGCCCGGCGCGTTGAATCGGCCTTCTACGCGCGAGGGTTTGGAAGCTCAACTCGCAGCGTTTCAGAAGGCCATTGACGCAGATGCCGCACCCTATCGATTGCTCGCGGGAGAGACGCTGCGTATCGGTACGCGCGACATCATTCTTCACGCGGACGTGGTCGCGTTGGGGCAAGAGCTGACCTTGCTTGCCGATGTCATTCTGGAATATGCCGTGCGGGTTGCGCGCACGAAGACCGAAGAACGATACGGCGGCGTGACCGGCGGATTTGCGGTGTTCGGTTTGGGAAAGATGGGCGGGTGCGAAATCGGATACGGCAGCGACCTCGATTTGGTGTTTGTGTACGACGGCAACGCGAAGACCGATTCGGGCATGTCGTTGATCGAGTATTTCAGCGCAGTCGCTTCGACCATCATTCGTATTCTGAAAGAGCCGACGCGGTACGGCATGTTGTACGACGTGGACGCGCGGCTTCGGCCCGACGGCAAGAAGGGCGTGCTCGTCGTGAGCGACACGCGCCTCGAAGAGTATTACCGCACCGAAGCGCAGCCATGGGAATTGCTTGCGCTAACGAAAGTGCGCGCCGTCGCGGGAGACGCCGAATTTGGCGAGGCAGTGGCGCAGCGTGTGCGCGACGTGGCGTTCGGACTAGAGCTGACTCCCGAGACGCTGGAACACATCGAGGAGATCCGCGCAAAGCTCGTCGCCAGCAACACGTCGTTGAACGTGAAGAAAGGCGAAGGCGGAATTGCGGAACTGGAGTTCGCCGTGCGTCTGCTGCAAATCCGGAATGCGGCGAAACATCCCGAACTGAAGCGCGGCGACGTGCTTGGGGCTATCGAAGGACTGCAAGCCATCGGCGCGTTGAGCGCCGGCGACGCGGAAATGCTGCGGGAAGCTTATCTCCTCTTCCGAAGGATCGAGAATCGCCTGCGCATTAACCTTGGCCGCTCCGTTAGCACGCTTCCCGAAGACCCCGGCGCCCAGGCCGATCTGGCGCGGCGTCTCGGACTCGCCGACAATCTCGCCGAACTGCTTGATACACACAAGGCGCGTGTTCACGCCGTATACGCGCGGGCGGTTTCTGGTAAATAGGGGCTTCACCCGTGCCTTCGCGAAGACGGAGAAAGAATTCCCGAACCAACCAGCCGCGTGGACTGCGTCCGAATTTCAATTGCCAGACAGGATTGACAAGATTAACACGATGAATACGATTCAAAACAGAATGTGCGTAGTATTGAAACGCCTTCACCCCGAGAATTGAATCGACACATATTTGAACGCTATTTCTTCCCCATCTTGTTCATCGTGTTAATCCTGTCCAACAATTTTTTGCTCGAGGGCTCGAACGGGTTCAGGACTCACGGCCCCTCACGCGTTCTCCCTCGGCGAAACCAACCCGTAATCCGCGATCTTCTTTCGCAGGGTGGTGGGCGAAATGTCCAGCATGGTTGCGGTGTGCGTGATGTTCCACCCGGTTGCGTAGAGGGCCGCTTCGACGTGATCGCGCTCGGCATCGCGCAGGGTCTTCATGACGAAGTTGGGGGACTTCGAAGTAGGACCGCGCCCAATCGACGCGGCAACGCTGTCCTCAGTGATAATGCCGCCGCGCGTGAGCAGCATGGCGCGGGTCAGGACGTTCTGTAACTCACGAATATTGCCGGGCCAATCGTAAGCTTGCAGCCGGTGGATCGCTTTGTCCTCGATGCCGGACACCGCAATGTGCAGTTCGCGGCCAATGCGCGCCAGCGCATGTTCTGCGAGCTGAGGAATGTCGCTGCGCCGTTCGCGCAACGGTGGAACCCGTATCGTGGCCACGGCAAGCCGGTAATACAAATCCTCGCGAAACGTGCCCGCGTTTACCATCAATTCGACGTCGCGATGTGTCGCGGCAACGATGCGCGCGCGCAGCGGAATGCTCTTCACGCTGCCGACGCGCTCGAACGCGCGTTCCTGCAACGCGCGCAGCAGTTTTGCCTGCAAATCGAGCGCCATGTCACCGATTTCGTCAAAGAAGATGATCCCGTCGCCCGCCAACTCAAGGCGTCCGGCCTTGTCCGAATCCGCGCCCGTGAAAGCGCCCTTCGCGTGGCCGAACAATTCGCTTTCCATCAGCGTCGGCACGACGGATGAGCAATTGAGCGCGACGAACGGTTGTCGCGGGCACCCGGCTTCGTGCAACGCGCGCGCAACGAGTTCCTTGCCGGTGCCTGTCTCGCCGAGGATGAGCACGGGGATGCTCGCCGCGCTCATAACGCCAATTTGTTTGATGACTTCAATGACGCCGGGATGCGCGCCAATGATCTCGTGGCGCGGACTGTCGTCGGAGGAGATTTCGGAGACGGCCTTTCGCGACGCGGTGCGCAATTGTTGTCCCACCTTTTCAACGGTGAGTAGCACAGCATCCAGATCGAGGGGCTTGCGAATGTAATCGAAGGCCCCGAGGCGCACCGCTTCGATGGTGGCCTTCATGTCTTGCGTTCCCGTAATCATGACGGCGAGCCCGGAGAATGACTGCTCATGCAGGTGGCGCAATACTTCAAGCCCGGATTTGTCCGGCAGTTTCAGATCGACAAAGACTAGGTCCGGCGCATCAAGTTGCAGGCGCGTCAGCCCGTCAGATGCGGTGTACACGCAATCCACCGCGTGTCCCTGTCGCTCCAAGTGAATTTGAAGCGACCGGCACAGCGCCTGATCGTCATCGATTACAAGTACCTTCATCCCAAAACCTTTTCAAATGCCGGCCTCGAGCCGGTGTCGCATGCACTAAGTATCCTCGCGATGCACGGGCAGCGTTATCGTGAAGACCGCCCCGCCCGAGTCAAGGTTGGCCGCCGTGACGGAACCGCCATGCAGATCGACAATCTTCCGTACATTCGCCAGACCCAATCCCGCTCCGTTTGGCTTGGTCGTGAAAAACGGCTTGAAGATCCGGTCCGCTATCTCCTCGTTGAGACCGGGTCCCGAATCTTGCACGGAGATGCTCGCCTTTTCGGACCACAGCGCCTCTCTCCAGCCGCCGAGTGTGACGGTCGAGTCCTCCGGTGACGCCTGAATCGCATTGGCGAGAAGATTGGTGAGTGCGCGGCACATCAACTCCGGATCGACATCGAGCCGGGTCTTGAGAAGTTGATCATCGACGGCAATGTGGACGTGTTTGGCGCGCGCCTGATCCTGCACCACGGCGATTGCCGCGTCCGCGAGCTCGCGGAACCGCTTCGGTTGGCGGTTAACGCTAATGGGGCGGCCGTATTGCAGGAGATCGTCGAGCATCCCTTCAAGCCGTTTTGCCTGAGCCTCGGCGATGTCCGCAAGTTCGCGGCCCGATGGAATTTGTTCCAGGTCGTGCCGCAATCCTTGAATGTTCATTTTGATCGACGACAAGGGGTTGCGCATTTCGTGGACGATACTCGTGCTCAGTTCTCCGACAGACGCCAACGCCGCGGTGCGCACGACTTGTGCCTGCTTCTCTTTGAGTTCATCGAGCATTTGATTCACGGCGCGGCGAACGGCCTCCGCTTCGGAGCCGTTCAACTCGGGTACCCGCTCATCGACATTGCCCGCGCTGATGCGCTGAGCGACGAGTGCAAGTTGACGCAGCGGCTGTCCCAGGCGGCGCGAGATCCACAGTGCAAGAAAGACCAGTACGATGAGCGTAATCGAGCCGGTGATGACCGTTCGGTGAAGCAGGATTCGCAGCCACTGCGTTGCTTCGATGAAGTTGAGTTCCACCACCAAGGTCCACGGGGTTCTCGCGACAGCTTCGGCAGCCCTCCAATTTGTTGCGTCCCGATAATCGTGGTATCCGCTCGACAAGAATGCGTCGGGAAGATAATCGGCCTGAGGCATGCGCCGGTGGGGCCTCGCGGACAACGCGCTCGTTCCCGCAAGTATGGTCTTGTTGGCGGTAATCAGATACGCACCGGGCCGTTTGTACTTGACGATGGGCTCCAGCAGCAACGGTTCGAGGGAACGCGTAAGGTTGAGGTTCGCGCTGATGGCGCCGATCTTGTCTCCGTGTGGGTTTCGCAACAGTCGAAACATAGGTACGATGGTCGAATTGTCCTGCGAGAGTTGTGGCACTCCAAACCACGTGAATTCGCCTTCCTTGAGTGCGGGGTTCTTCTCCGGGATGGCCGGCAGACTGCCTTGTATCTCGGGATGTCTAGTCGTTGCGATGACGTTGTCATCGCCATCAAACACGGTGATGCTGTCGTATGCGTCGACCCGCGTCACGATACCTCGAATCATCGCCGTGACTTCGGCGTCGATTTCCGCTTCGGTCAATTGCGCGAAATGCGAACAACACCGCGCAACCGAAGGCGATGTCGCGAGAATGTCGAGTTCACTGTACCGCTGATTGACCCATGTTTCGACCAGTGCGCGCCGCGAGTCGAGTAACGACATAAGCTGATCGTGGGTCTTGTCCATCACGGCCTGCATGCCGCAGTGATAACCCTGGGCGGCCATGATGACGAGCGGCAACAGGGATACCAGCAACATCCAGCCGAGGACGCGCCGGGTGAGGTCGCCGAACCCGTTGCGCCAGGCCGGTGAATCCGAATCCGCGTTGTCCGATGAGATATGAGTCACTTCCCGCACTCCTTGCCGTTGGCAAGGCGCATTCTACCAAAGTAGTGGATGCGAGTAATGCGTAACGCCTAACCTCAGAGTCTTGCGCGTGAGCAATTTGCGTCGGCGCTCAAGTGTGCCGGTGTAGACTGCGGACTCACAACTCGGGAAAAAAGAGGCAAGCCGCCACCGGGGGTCCGATGGCGGCTTGCGGTACAACACGAAATGGAGGGTATGTTTCCAGTGGCCGGAAACGAAGGAACGCGTTACATGTGCGTCCCGTTCAGCATGTGATTCGCTTTGTGGAAGGCGAGTCCCGCGGCATTAAGCGGAAACTCTCCCTCGCCGCTCAGCCACCGGCTGAACGCGACGTGACCGTCCATGTACAACACATTGGCGCCTCCCGGCACGTGGTTAAACATCTTGGCGCCGGACGCGATGGCGTCCCACATCACCGCAAGTTGCGATTGGCCGATGCTTCCGACAGCCGGGTTATTGACGTCGGAGATGAAGAAACGTTCAATGCCCTCCCGAAGGCGGTAGGCCACATCGTACCCGTTGATCGGCATGGAGAACTCCCAGTCGCCGTCGGCGCACGCGTATGCGTCTTCCGTGCCCATCTCCCACTGCATGGCGTAGGCGTTGATGCTGTTCATGAGGGGCATCGTATCGGTCATCTGCGTTAAGCCGTCGGGAAGCGCCCATCCCAGATAGGAATAGGGAACTGCCCCCGTGATCTCGCACGGCTCGACGATTCCGTCACCGGTCAGCATTACGCCGTCCGGGGACATTTCGGGCATGGGCATCATGCCCACCGGGCTGTTGTTGGGCCGGACGTCCCACAACGCTTCTGGCGAACCCACCGAGACGCCGCTCGGGCAAACCAATACGCCGAGGTCGGTGAGGTACTCCGGGTACAATCGCGCGACATCGGCCATCTGATCGAAGAGTACGGGGTCGCCACTGCAATTCGTGGCGCGGATCGGCGGGAACTTCTCGCCCTGACTCTCGCCCGCATACATTTTGTAGACGACACCCATCTGCTTCAGGTTGTTCTGACAGCTCGCCCGCCGGGCAGCTTCCCGGGCGCGGGCCAGGGCAGGCAACAAGATTGCGGCCAGGATACCAATGATGGCAATGACCACAAGGAGTTCAATGAGGGTAAATCCAGTTCGTTTCACAATACTTCTCCTAAACGAATCCGGGCACGGGGATCTCCCGTCCGGGTTATCGGCTAATTGGCTTTGAGCCGGTCCTTATACCTGGTCACGATGGTACAGGCCTCAACCGTATCGGATGAGGCAGTTGCGGCTAATAGGCGGTCTTCGTGTGCTAGAGGATCGAAATGGGAGGATCGCGGGGGCGGGAGAGGGTACAAACCTCGGCGGAGACACTCCTGTCGCTCAGGGTAGGGGCCACGAAGTAACCGGGGGACGCCATGACCGCCAAGACGGCTATGGCGGTAGGGGTAACCGCCGACAGCACCAAGTGGCACAACCCGCACGGAGGGTGTTTGGGGCGCGGCGCATGTACCGATTCAGGGGAGCCCTGAGTCTCGGAGTCGGCTTTGGCGCAACACGAAGACTGTTGCGCACGTTGGGTGGCGCACAAGCCGGGAACAAGCGTACGCCCGGACGCAACGACATAAAACGCCACCAAAAGTAGCGCTAAGAGATGCGTTAGCCTGGAATGCGTACGAAACACGCCGCTAAAACCCACCTCGGACGCAAATAACGCGTCCTTACAGCCTTGCAGTCTTCCGGTACAAACCAAAACCGGAAGAAAACGACGGATTAACAGGACAAGTTCCGAGTCGGATAGGAAGACTTGCCCACAGAACCCCGTCCTTTTTGCTGTCAACAACCCAATTGGCAGAAAAAATCCGCGTTCGTGGTTGCCAAAATGGCTCTGTTTTCACTATAATCACCTCTGTGACATTTTGGAGGTGAGGTCCAATCGACCTGGCAACGCTCCGGCGATATTCTCCTGCCAGTCGGGAGAGTCTGTTTGGATCCCAGGGCAGACCGTGTCTGGCTTGCCGGGAGGTTGATGAAGCTTGTGGGCTGTACTCCGACAGAAAAGCAAGGTACTGGTATTACTGCACTTATATGTACTGGTTTGATTCCGGGGATGAGGTCGCGGTGGGATGACGCAAACCGAACCGAGTGACTGGACCCAAATCGCTTCGCAATTGTTGCAGGAAGCGGGGGAGATCCGTGTCCGGTTTGAGACGGTGACTGACCCTGAAGAGCGTCAACGATTACGCGATCGCTACTTTCAAATTGATCGCCTTCTGGATTTAGCGCATCAAATGACTCAGGCATCGAGTGCGCCCGCACCGGCGCCCGCGACGCAGCCGCCAGATGCCGAGCGATCCTATGTGCAGCCGCCGGTCACACATCAAGCAATGGTGCAAGCGCCGGAGTCGTCACCGCCACCACCCGCACCTCCGGTACCGCCATCGCCAGAACCGATTCCCGTCATTGAAGTCGTCCAGCCAGCGCAAACCGATTCAGCCGAGACCGGCGCGCAACCGTTTTATTTTGAGCGCGCTGATGAGACAACGGTGCCGGACTCAATGCCAACTGCGGTACCGGCCGAGCCGGAGGCAGAAGCAGAGGATTTGTCCGAATTGGTCGTTGAAGTGGCCTCCGTCGAGGACGCTTCAATGGAACCCGTGGAGCATTTCGAATCCGCCGGGCTCGAAAGGACCGACGACGAAGTCGATACCGCAGAGCCGGGAAGCGCTTCGAGGCCTCGCGTCAACGTACGGCATGTGCGTCGAATTGGGCCGAAGCTGGAACGGCAGAGCAAGAACCGGCCCTTGAGCAAGCGGGCATTGAAGGCGCGAGTTCGATTAGGCGAGTTGACGGAAGATCAAGCCCAAGAGATGATCGAAGGCGCGCAAGCGGCTTTCGCCTCAAATGATGACGTAGAGCTGGATTCGGTGGATGGCGTGCCACTGGCTTCGGAGGAAATGGAATCACCGTTGCCGGAAGTCATGCCGGACTTGCACAAGGAGTTCGCGGAGTTCCCGCCGCCCGAGTTGCCGAAACAAGCACCGGCAACTACTTTGGGGCCGCCTCCCGAGGCGCCTGCTCCGCAAGTTGCCGCCGCGCCACAGCCCACTCCGCCGCCAGCGCCGCCTCCGGTGATGCCGGCTGTCGCAGCCGTGCCATTGGCTCCCGAGCCCCCCGCCGAGTGGATACGGCCGGTGGCCACGCCAGCCGCTGCCTGGCAATTGCATGTTGCGCAGGAGCCGCCTCCTGCGGCGATTCCCGTCGCGCAAGTAATCTACGAGACGCCTCCGGTACAACCGGCAATTCCTGTTGCCCCCCCGGAGACTGTGCAGGCGATTCCTGTTCCAGCCGTACCGGTAGAACCCATTCCGGCGCCGGTCGTTGAGACGTCTGAAGGTGAATCCCTGCCCTTTACGCCCTTGTCCCAGCGAATCAAGCGAGTTGCGCCACCTCCGCGGACAGCGCCTTCGCCCGCAGCAAGTGCGCTGCAACGAATTCAGGCTCGGGCCAAAGAAGAGTCGGGCAGGCCGCAGGAAATAGGCCGGCCGTCGCCTCGCGACGTGCGGCGGCGCGTGATTGAAACGGGCGACCGCATGCGTGGCGGATCCAGCGCGGGTACAAGCGAAACAGGCAGCTTGGACAGCGGATCGGCGGTCTCTCAGCCGCGCTGGTCGTTTGTTCCAGGTGAGCGCTCGACAACCGGATGGCAGTCGCGCCAGAGTGTTGTGGCGGAGCCTGCGACGCCCTCTATTGAAGCGGAACAAGAACGTGAATCGGCCCAAGAGTCTGCCGGCGCGGCGGGGATCCGTCCGAAGCTTCGACCCGGGGAGGCGTGGAAGGTTCCTCCAATCATCGAGCGCCGACCGTTGGCAGAGCCGCAGGAAGAAGTCGTCGGCCGAGCCGCGGCCACGCCGGTTGAGAACAAGCCTCCGCGCGTTGTGGAGCCCCTCAGGGTTCCGTCCGTTCCGACCACACCACCCGCGGATTGGGACGGCCCCGTTGTCCTGCCGGTGGCGCGACGCAGCGTCGAAGCGGAGCAAGGTCGAAGACCGTATCGCCCGAACGCGGAAGCGGAGGCGGTGTTTGCCAGTTCGCAGAGCGACGTAACCGGAGGCATGCTAGTCGAATCGGAGACGCGAGAGGCGTCTCGAACGAAACCGTATAGCGGGGCGCTTGCGTTGCCGGCGACCACGCGAGACACGCCCAATCAGTATTCCGCGTGGATGGAACGTGCAAGTCACGAACCGTATGAAGTGCGGCGGCAATATTACCTGATCCGTGCGTATCTGGAGCGCTATGGCGGGCCTTTTGCGCGCGAAATAATTGTATTGCGACACCTTCAAAAGGCCGAAGCCCTCGACGATTTCCTCGCGATGAAGTACTACGCGATACTTGCCCTTACGGAGGTGGCGAAACTTGTTCGAGGGGGGTCCACATCCGAAATCGAAGTGATACTGCTGAATGCGGAAGAGTCGCCGTTGTGGAGCACGAAAGGTCAGCAGGCGCTGGTGGCCCTGTATATGCTTCTGAAGCCGAAGCGCGCGGAATACGAAGCGCTAGCGGATAAGGAGCGTGACATCGCGGCGGATGAACCCGCGGCTACGGACCATATTTACTATCTCCTGCGCGCGATGATGGTGAAGCGCATCGGAGCCCTGAAGGATCACATGGCCATTCGCCGCATCTTTGAGCACGCTCAGGACGAGTGGCTGGTCTGGGAGTCGCTGGTATCGGCGGCCTACGAGGCGCTCCTGGAAGTGGACCTGTTCAACACGGAGTCGCTGACCCGGGTCACTTCCGCAACCTAAGCCGCTCGGTTCCTAGGCGGGTGTCGCGCTTTCGCCTCACCGGGTGTTCATGTGCCGGACCGTTGTTTTCACTCCTGCCCATCGGCATGGCATCCACCTCGGGACATCGATTCTCGCAGACTCGACGTGCTTGCGAGACTTGTGGCGAAAAGAAAAGCGGCTCTCCCAAGACAGAGTATGTTCGCAATAAATCCTCATGGCATAGCCTCAAAGTCTTGCACGTGAGCAATTTGCGCCGGCGCTCCATCGCGCCGATGCAAATTGCGGACTATGGAATTGCTGGAAGGGTTTTGCTATAATCCGCGGGCTTCACAGCGGGTAAGTCTATAAACTACTTTCAGTTACGAGGTGCTCCGCGGTAGGAACCTAATCCGTCCGCTTAAGGGGTGGTATTTGTGCGAATCTTGAATTGGTTGCCGGGTCTCTTCTCGCATGACATGGGAATCGACCTCGGCACAGCGAACACCTTGGTCTATGTTAAGGGCCAAGGCATAGTCCTCAGCGAACCTTCCGTAGTCGCGATCAACAAGGACACGGGAAAGGTGCGCGCGGTCGGCAACGAAGGCAAGAGCATGATCGGGCGCACGCCCGGCAACATCGTGGCTATTCGTCCGATGAAGGACGGTGTGATCGCCGACTTCGACACGACCGAAGCGATGCTTCGGTATTTCATTCAGAAAGTTCACAACCGACGCAGGCTCGTGATGCCGCGTGTGGCGATTTGCGTCCCCTCAGGAATTACAGCCGTTGAGAAGCGCGCTGTGACCGAAAGCGCAATGCAGGCCGGCGCGAAAAAAGTCTTCACGATCGAGGAGCCGATGGCTGCGGCAATTGGCGCGGGGCTTCCCGTGCAAGAGCCTCAGGGCTGCATGATTGTGGATATCGGCGGCGGCACGACGGAAGTTGCGGTGATTTCGCTCGGCGGCATCGTGCACGTGAATTCGGTGCGCGTTGCGGGCGACGAAATGGATCAGGCCGTCATTCAGCATCTGAAGCGCACGTACAACATGATGGTTGGCGAGCGCACCGCGGAAGAGATCAAGATTGCAATAGGTTCTGCGTTTCCGTTGAAAGAAGAAATGGAGATGCAGGTCAAAGGGCGCGACCAGGTAATGGGCCTGCCCAAGATACTGACCATCACGTCCGAGGAAATTCGCGAAGCGTTGCGCGAACCTGTTTCCTCCATGGTCAACGCCGTGCGCGTAACGTTGGAGCGCACGCCGCCGGAATTGTCCGCGGATATTTTCGATCGCGGCGTCGTGCTGGCGGGAGGCGGCGCATTGTTGCGCGGTCTCGACCAGTTGATTGCGAAAGAGACAGGCTTGCACGTGACAGTCGCGGAAGATCCGCTGACGGCCGTCGTGCTGGGCACAGGCAAGTACCTGGAAGGGATCCGTCATTTCAAAGACGAAGAAGTGTAAGCATTGTCGCTTTCCCGACGCATAAGCGAGCAACGGCCCACTGTAATTCTGGCAATCCTGGTACTCTTGTCTCTCATGTCCCTTGCTTCAGGACAGCGCGGCAATCTTGTAACGCGCGGCATCAAGACGACCGTATCTGTCGTCGCCTATCCGTTCTGGCAGGCCATGAACCATATCGAGAATTCCTTCTCCTACGTGACCGGCTTTGTGACGGCCTACAGTTCCGCGCGCTCGGAGGCATTTCATCTTCGAGAAGAGATCGGCGCGTTGACGCCGCGCATTGCGGACCGAGATGCGCTCGAAGCCGAAAACCAGCGCCTGCGCCGCATGCTTGAGTTCGAGCAATCCCAGCCTCGATTGTCGCTGAAGCCCGCGGAAGTCGTATCGGTGTCCGCGGAGATCATTTCCAACAGGGCCGGCGTATTGATCATCAACCGCGGCTCAATTCATGGCGTGAAAGAGGCCATGTGCGCCATGACGCCCGATGGCGTTGTGGGCATTGTGACCGAGGTGGAGCCGGCGCTGTCATACGTGGCAACGTTGCACAGCGACTTCTGCAAGATCGGCGCGATAATAGGCCGCGACCGGAGAGTGTGGGCGACGGTCCACGGCAGCGGCAAGGACTTCGGTCCACTCTGTAAGTTGGAGTATATTGATGCGAAGGACGTCGTCCGCATTGGCGACGAGGTCTTGACGCGAGGCAGTGGAATCTTCCCAAGCGAATACCGGATCGGGAAGATCGTGGATTTGCAGAAGGGCGGATCGCTGTTTCAGGTGGCGTATGTGGAGCCCTACGCAAACCCATACGCGATAGATGAGTTGTTTTTGGTTGCGCGCGCTCAACCGAGACTTGCGGAAATGGTCGGGCAAGCGCCGCCAGATACCATTGAGCACATGGCATTTGCCATGCCGGATGAGCGGTCGATTCAGGAGCGGTTCGCTCCTTAACCGGCCACGGAGAGACGATGCGCAGAAACTTCTATTGGGCAGTGGCCGTGATCGCCGCGTCGTTGTTGGAAACGACGTGGGTTGACGTCATTCGCGTGATGGATGTTGTGCCCAACTTGACCCTGCTGCTCGTCGTGTACTTCGGCGTCATGAACGGCCCCGAGAGGGCCATGTTCACGGGCCTGCTCGGCGGATTGTTCAACGATGTGGCCAGTAATGCCGTGTTGGGGCACCACGTGCTCTGCTATGTAATCGTGGGTTATCTTGTCGGGCGCATTTCCGCTCGCCTTGCCACGGAACATCCCGCGGTAAAAGCCGGACTCGTGTTTCTGTCCGGCTTGGCGTTCGGATTGATTTCGACCATGGTGGCGTATGTGCAGGATCCCGGTATTGGCGCGATGCATGACATCGCGGCGCGCGTGGTGCCGGGGGCGTTCTATTCAGCGCTGTTCACGCCGGTGTTGTTCTTTGTGCTCGATTTTTCGTTTGGGCGCGAAGACTGGGCCGTGCATGGAGGGACCGTGTAGATGCCAACATCCACATCGAAGAAGCGATTCGAAGGACTCGACAATCGTCTCACGGGACTCACCGTGGGCGTGATCGTGCTGATGAGCATACTCGCGCTGCGCCTGTGGGACATGCAGCTCATTCATGGTCAGGAGTATGCCGATCAGGCCAAGAACAACTGGGTCGATTTCGAACTGCTCAAGGCGCCTCGCGGCATGATCTTTGGGCGCGATCGCGAAGTCGTGCTCGCGGATAACCGGGCCGCATGCGATCTCGTACTGACGCCTGCCATGGTGAAAGATCCGGAAGGCGTCTGCTCACGGCTCGCGCAACTCATCAACATCGACGGCGATGCACTGCTGAAAGACATCAAGACGGCAATCGATCGCAAGGTGCCCTTCAAGCAAATCTTAGTAAAACGCGACATTCCGCGCTCGGAATTGAACCGAGTCGAAGAACTGTCATTTGCATTGCAGGGCGTGTATTCGGTGGCGCGCCCGCAGCGCCGCTATTACTACAACGAGAGCGCGGGACAAATCCTGGGTTGGTTCAACGAAATCACGGAAGAAGAGCTGGAGTCGCGCAAACCGCGTTACCGGATTGGCGATATCGTTGGCCGCGCAGGCCTCGAGATGGCATACGAAGACATGCTGAAGGGATACGACGGCGCAATGATCGTGAGCCGCTACAACGGCAGCGTACCGCAATTGCTCACCGATAGTCGCGGCGTGCCGTACATCGAGCGCGATAGCAAGGGCCGCAGGCTGGACGAACTTGAGCCGCGTAAGGAACCGGTGCCGGGCGGCAATATCTTCACTACCCTCGATATGGGATTGCAGCGCGAGTGCGAGAAGATCCTCGGCAGCGACATCGGGGCCATTGTTGTACTGAATGCGGACACGGGCGAGGCGCTGGCAATGGCCAGCACCCCCGGATACGATCCAAATGTCTTCGCGACCAGCAGTCCCGACCGCGGCAGACTGGTTGCGGAAGTCTTGGACGACAAGATGAAGCCTACGCTGAGCAGGGCGTTTCAGTATCACTATCCCCCCGGTTCCGTGTTCAAGGTGGCGCTGGCGATAGCAGGATTGGAAGAGGGCGTCATCAACGAGCACTCGTCATATGGCTGCAACGGCAAGTTTTATCTGCCGGGCGTGTCGCGCCCCTGGCGGTGTTGGCGGCTCAAGTATGGCGGGCACGGCGGCGTCAATGTTGTCGATGCGCTAGCCTATTCGTGCGACGTGTTTTTCTACAACGTTGGCTTGAAGTTGGGGCCCGAAAAAGTGGTTGAGTGGTCAAACAAGCTTGGCTTGGGCGTGAAGACGGGCATCGATTTGCCGGGTGAGTTGACAGGTTTGATACCCGGGCCGGAATGGAAGAAGCAACTGGCCCGAGAACGTGGCGAGACGGAGCCGTGGCAGTCGCGCTGGTATGACGGCGAAACCGTGAACATGTCGATCGGACAAGGATCCGTGGTGGCGACGCCGCTGCAGAATGCGGTGTTGATGGCGACGGTGCTGAACGGCGGACGACGTGTACGGCCCTATGTGAATATGGAATTGGGACCGAAGGTTTCGGAGCCGCTGTTTAGCGAAAACACGCTGCGCATTGTGCAGGAAGGCATGCGCAAATGTGTGGAGAAGGTCTCGGCGCCAAGCGGTACCGGCAAAGAAGCACGAATAGAAGGCTTGGATATCCTGGGTAAAACAGGTACAGCTCAGGTCGTTCGACTGGGGATGACTGCACACCACACCAACGAAGACGACATTCCCTACCAATATCGCGATCACGCGTTGTTCGTCTCCGGCGTCACAGACCGGACTCCGCGCATTGCCGTGAGTGTAATCATCGAGCACGGTTTGCACGGTAGTTCCGCTGCGGCTCCCGCGGCGAAGAAGGTTTTCGAGTACTTCTACCGGGATCAACCCGAGGGGGTTCGGCCCGCGGAAACGGGAACGCCTGTGTCGCTAGCGCGCAAGGACGTTGACCGATGAACGGAACAGCGCAAGGTCTCGATCTGCTCGATTCGCACATTCGAACCTTCAACTACCGCAACCTGATGCGCGTGGATTGGATTCTGGTCATTCTCACGTTTACATTGGTGGGAATCGGGTTAACCACCCTGTATAGCGCGAGCATGAGCGCGGCATCCGATTTGCCGTTCTATCTAAAGTTTTACGTGAAGCAATCGGCGTTCTTCATTCTCGGTGTCTTTGTAGCGATCGGCATCGTTTGCGTCGACTACCGGGCGTTGGTATCGCTGGCGCCGGTCATGTTTGTAGGCGTCATCGTGTTGCTTGTACTCGTGCTCGCCATCGGATACACGGCCATGGGCGGACAGCACTGGCTGAGGTACGGCCAATATATCGGCCTCCAGCCGTCGGAATTGAGCAAAATTGCCCTGGTCTATGCAATGGCGTGGTACTTGCCGCGCGTGGGCGAGCGGATACAGCGGCTTCCATACCTAATGCTAGCCTTCGCCATCATGGGCGTGTTACTCCTTCTCATTCTTAAGCAAGGCGACCTCGGGACCGCGGTGGTCATGTCGCCCATCGCGGTTGTGATGGTTTATGTCGCGGGCTGCCGCAAACGCCATCTTCTTGCGATGTTTCTGGCGGGCGCGATTGTGCTGCCGCTCGCGTACTTCAATCTCGACAAGCTGCCGCTGAAAGAGCACCAGCGAAAGCGCATCGAGTCGTTCGTCACCCCCGAAGCGGACCCGGATTATCAATTGGATGCGGGGTATCAGATCATTCAAACGACCATTGCCGTTGGCAGCGGTCAGATGTGGGGGAAAGGTTTCGGACAGGGAACGCAAACGCACATGAAGTTCCTGCCCGAATATCACACCGACTTCATATTCGCGCTCTTCGCGGAAGAGCGCGGATTTGTGGGAAGCATTGTTGTACTTGTGTTGTACACCCTTTTTATGCTGCGCAGCATTGCGTTGGCGCGGGATTGTCCGGACCTTGCAGGCAGCCTATTGGCAATCGGCTGTATGTCCATCATCGGGTTTCACGTTATCGTGAACATTGCGATCACGCTTCATCTCTTGCCCGTGACGGGTCTGCCACTGCCGTTCTTGAGCTATGGCGGTTCGTTTCTAATGACGACGATGATGTGTGTGGGAACTATTCTGAGCGTGAATGTCAGGAAGAATTTCTTTGCCTGATCCGCTCGCGGTTTCTTGCCCGATGCCTGCCCCGGCCTCCCTTCCGTGCCCGGCGTTAATCTGCGCGCTGGAGGCAGTATGAAGGAATTTGTGATCAATGTAGCCCCCTTGGAGACACGCATCGCGTTGATCGAAGACGGGCGTCTCGCCGAAATGGCAATCGAGCGAGAAGAGAGCAAGAGTCTTGTCGGAAACATCTACAAAGGCCGAGTGGACTCCATCGTTCCGGGCATTCAAGCCGCGTTTATCGACAT
Source organism: Candidatus Hydrogenedentota bacterium (assembly GCA_019695095.1). Lineage (NCBI taxonomy): Bacteria > Pseudomonadati > Candidatus Hydrogenedentota > Candidatus Hydrogenedentota bacterium. Next base: position 9,199 of record JAIBAQ010000014.1, on the reverse strand, counting down.
CGGCCAGCAGAAGAACGGCTTTCTCTATGTGTCCGACATCGCGGGCGCCGAGGGTACCGGCGACTTTGTGTTCGAAGAAGGCACGGTCAAGCCCAGCGAGAAAGGACACCGGGGTAAACCGCCCAGCATCGAATCCTTGTTGAAAAAGAACCAGCACATTATGGTGCAGGTCAGCAAGGACATGCTCGGAACAAAGGGAGTCCGGTTAACAAACTACCTGACTTTGCCCGGCCGCTACATCGTATTCATGCCCACCGTCAAACATCTCGGTATCTCGCGCAAGATTGAAGACGATCGCGAACGGGAACGCTTGCGCCGGACCCTCCAAGGGATACGTCCCCAGGGAGTGGGTCTGATTCTGAGAACGGCGGGCGAAGGGAAGAAGAAGAGCGAGTTTCAGGATGACGTCCGGTATCTGAACAAGGTGTGGGACGACATCATGTCGAAAATGGAAACGGGCAAGGCCCCATGCCTGTTGCACGAAGACCTGAGCCCGATCCTGCGCATCATACGCGATTTGTTCACCAACGATATCGACAAACTTACCATAGACAGCGCGGACGAGTACGAACGCATTTTAAGCTTCCTGGACACCTTCGCGCCAAGCCTCAAGAAGCGGGTGAAGCACTACAACGCAAAGCGGCCGATCTTCGACAAGTTCGGTATCGAAAAAGAACTTGCCAAAGCCCTGAACCGGCAGGTGTACATGAAGAGCGGTGGTTACATCTGCATCGATCAAACCGAAGCGCTGGTGGCCATTGATGTGAATACCGGGCGCTTTACGGGATCGAAGCACCTCGAAGACACCGTGTTCAAGACCAACCTGGAAGCTGCCGAAGAAATCGCGCGGCAAGTCCGGTTGCGCGACCTTGGCGGCATCATTGTCGTCGATTTCATCGACATGAAATCGGAGCGCAACAAGCGTGAACTGATCCACAAACTCCAGGATTGCCTGAAGAACGATCGCGCAAAGACTACGGTGTCGGAAGTCAGCGAATTGGGAATGATCGAAATGACGCGCAAACGCGTCAAGCACAACCTCGTGAAATCCCTCTCGCAAACGTGCCCCTACTGCGAAGGCAGCGGGTTGGTGCGCTCGGTAACGACCATGATGCTGGAAACGCTGCGAGAGCTGACGCGGCTGTGCTGCCATTCCAAGGAGAAACGCGTGATTATCCAGCTTCATCCCGACGTGGCGCGGCGCCTGCGCACGGAGAGCAAGGGACTGCTCGAAGAAATCGCGAAGGAGTTCGAACGGGAAGTCTCAATCGAGTCGGTATCCGATTTTCACATTCACGACATCAAGTTCATCAGCGCGCGCACGCGCACGGAGATTGAAAAGACGTAGCGCGAGACCGAGCGAGGCGACAGCCTCAAAGTCTTGCAGGTGAGCAATTTGCGTCAGCGCTCAATAACGCCGATGTAAATTGCGGGTTAGCACCAGCCCTCTTCGTAGCCGGTCTCGTAAAGCGCGACCACATTTTCCGGCGGCGAGACGGCTTGAATGTTGTGACACGGCGCAAGGATGTATCCACCGCCCGCGCCCAGAATTCGCAGATTGTCGACTACCTCCTGCCGGACGTCTTCGGCAGTTCCGAAAGGTAGCGTGTGTTGGTTGTCCACGCCGCCATGAAAGACCAGCTTGTCTCCAAAATCGCGTTTGAGTCCTTCTCTTTCCATGCCGCGACACCGCCACTGAATGGGATTCAAAACCTGAATGCCGATATCGATTAGATCAGGCAAGATCTCGCGGGCAGCCCCGTCGGTGTGATGAAACACGAACGATCCGTGCTGACGGGTCAACTCAATCATGCGCTTCATTCCGGGAAAGAAGAACTCGCGAATCTGCTTGGGGGCATACATCAGGTTGTCTTGTCCGCCCAGGTCTTCGGCGACATAGGTGATTTGCACCGCTCCCGGAACGGTTTCGAAGATTCGTAGCGTGGTCTGGTAACAGAAGTCGAACATCTTGTCGAGGCAGTAATGGACAAGTTCCGGATTCTCGATAAGGTCCATGAAGGCCTGGACATCGCCGCGCAAGTATTTGTAGTAGAGGAAAGGTTCCGATCCGCCGCCGCGAATGGGACTGCCTCCCGCTGCCTCAACGACTTCGGGAAGATGTGAGAAATCGAACCAGTCCGCCGTCGGAAAGGTGTAGTTGGCCTCAATTTCTTCGATGGTGTTGTATGCGGCGAGAGGATGTTCGACGCATTCCGGGTAGACCCCTGAACCGTAATCGACGTCACGATACTGCAACCCCCAGTAGTCCGTGCCGTCGGATAGGGGCGGTCCGACGTAGCGCCCCTCCACCGTGATCGGAATGTCGATGTGCAAACGCTTGAAGGCATCATACGGGTCTGCATCTAGATACGTGCAGAGATTGACCAATGCCTCCTTGGTGATCCAGATGTCCATGGGCACGCGGTCGGGTTTGTTCCGCGTCAAGACAGCATTCCAACGCTCACGCCCGCTCATCGATTCGGTCGGCATCGTCATTCCCCTTGATGTAGTCCCCCTGCACAACTCTGAAGAGTCGCCGTGTGCGAATCAAGTTTGGGCGCTTTTGCGCCGATGCACGGCCCAGTCGTGTCTGCTACACTACGGAGCATGAAAAGACTCTCCGTTTCCATGGCTTCCACTATGTCTAGCTCGGCAAAACGGGCGGTTGTTTGGCCGGTTTTCTGCCTGATCGTTGCGATGATGACAGGGTGCGGTCACTCGCCCGCGGACGCGGCGCAGCGTGGCGCCTGGCGGGGCCACGCAAACGCGCAATTTGAACTTGGACTTCGATACCTCGAAGGAAGAGACGTTCAACGCAATTACGTCCAGGCGCTCATTTATCTGGAGGGTGCCGCGAACCGGGGACATGCGGGAGCGCAATGGAAACTGGGATGCCTTCACGAAATCGGCGCGGTGGCTCCAGACGGGCACGGAATTCCGCAAGACATGAAGAGAGCCGCGGCATGGTATCGAAAGGCAGCGGAACAAGGTCTGGCGCCCGCCCAAACGCGCATGGCGAAGATGTACGTGGATGGCTTTGGTCTCCCTAACGACTTCGCCGCCGCCGCGAAATGGTACGAGGAGGCCGCGCGTCAAGGCGACGCGAATGCGATGTATGGCCTTGGCATGCTTACACGGAAGGGCTTGGGCATGTCCGGTGATGCCGCCAAAGCGGCGGCGTGGTTCAACGATGCGGCCAATCACGGCAGCGCCATGGCGCGGCTTGAACTCGCGCGCATATACGCGGAAGGCGCGGGCGTCGAAAAAGACCCTGTGAATGCGTATGTGTGGGCGTCTTCCGCGTTGAACGAAGGGGTTGAGGATGCGCGGGCTGTTTTGGAGACGCTTGAGAAAACAATGACGCCGTCCCAACGCGACGAAGCGAGAAGGCTAGCACGCGAGCATACCTCACAAGAGGAGCAAGCAGCGGCATCATGAAACGAGACTCCGGAAAGGCAACGTTTGGGCGCGTTTTAACGACAGCAATACTTGCGGTAGCGGTCGCGTTTGCAGGCATTGGGACGTGGCGTATCGTCAAACTGCGCGCAAATTCGGGCGAGCGCATCATGCGTCTGGATGTGATGAAGCGCGCCGCGGATCGAGGCAATGCACGGATGCAGTACGAAATGGGCATGGTCTATTTCGAAGGCAAACGCGCGTTAATAAACTATCCAACCGCGAGAGAGTGGTTTAGCAAAGCGGCGGAGGGGAAGTGCGTTGAGGCCTACTACCCCTTGGCCTATTTGTATGCGACCGGTCTAGGCGGAGTCGGAAACCTGAACGAAGCGGAGAAGTATCTGAGGTTGGCCGCGGACAATGGAGTGCCCGAAGCGTGCTATGGACTGGCAACCTGGCTCGAACACGGTGTCGAACCTGCGGGAGGATTTCGGGTTGCGGCCAATCCTGAGGAGGCCGCGGCATTGTATCGTAAGGCCGCCGATGCCGGATTACTGGAAGCCCAAACAGCCGCAGGCTTGATGCTGTCGCGGGGGATCGGCGCCAAAGCCAACCTGCGCGAAGCGATGAGACTGCTTGAACCTGCCGCGCGTCTCGGCAATGCGCGGGCGCAATATGAGTTGGCGCGTATTCTTGAGGCTGAGGACAGTCCCGCGCGAAACGTTCGCGCGGCCATTCGATGGCACCATAAATCGGCCGCTGCCGGATACGTGCCCGCCGTCGTGCGGCTGGCGCGCGCATACGCTCAAGGCGGCGTTGTGGAGAGGAATCTCGATAAGGCACTGTGGTGGTGGCGGCTCGCGGACAACTTGGGCGTGCCAGAGGCGAAGGCGCAGTGTGAATCCATTGCGAAAGAAGTGACGTCGTGGCAGATTACGCGCATCGAGAGCAGGCTCCTGGCGTGGACACCGCAGGTTCGCGAAGAGCCGCTCAAAGACGAGGATAAACCGGAATTGCCGTTGTTGTGACGGTATCGGCATAGGGAAAGGAGGAGAACGCGATGAGCTTGAAGCGAAGTGCGCTCCTGGTTGGAATGCTGCTGGGTTCGTCGTTTGTCGGGGGGATGGTCGCAATCCTTGCCACAAACGGCAGCGTATCGGCGGAGGAGAACGTGGTGCGTTCGCAACGATTCGAAGCCATCGACGCCGAAGGACGACCCGGTGCACGGTTGGGGGTGAATAGCGAAGGAAAGTCGTATTTGGAACTGCTGGACAAGGCGGGCAAGATGCGCGTTTCGTTGGGCGTGAATCCCAACGGAGCCACTTCCATTGGCGTGATGGGCAAAGACGAACGCAAGCGGGCCGAGATGCTCATGGGGGCAGACGATTTGCCCACCATGGTGCTGACGGATCGCTCCGGCAAGACCGGCGTGATGGTTCGCTTCGAGCAACAGGAAACGCCAACGCTCGCGATTCTCGATGCTCAGGGCGGCCCTATCGCCACGCTGGTCAAGGGTGAAAGCGGCGAATGGAAGTGGAACGCCGCTCAACCACCCGCGCCCGCGGAAGCAGCACAGCCTGCCCAGCAAAACTAGAGGGCAAACTCATCATGAAACAATGCCTCCAATTCACCGTGCTCTGTCTATTTGTTGCATCGGTTGCCGGCGCGCAAGGCGCTTCCCGTTCCGACCTGTATCGCGTTCCCGACGGCGTGGAATCCCGCTGGGTAAGCTTCGAAAACCCCACCGGAGCCAAGGGAGAAGGCGGCAAGTCGAACAAAGGCGGCAAGGGGAACCCGTGTCAGTTACTCCCGGCGGGTCAAACGCAAACGCTGCTTGAATTGCAGGGCAGCGGCGAAATCCGCCGCATGTGGTTCACGATACGTGAGCGCGATCCGCAGATGCTGCGCGCGCTGCGCCTCGATATGTATTGGGACGGGGCCGCAACGCCGGCCGTGTCGGTGCCGTTCGGCGATTTCTTTTGCGCCATCCTGGGCCGGCCGGTGGCGATGGAGAATGAGTTCTTCTGTAATCCCGAAGGCCGCTCGTTCAACTGCTACATCCCGATGCCGTTCCACAACGGGGCAAAGGTCACTTTGACCAACGAGTCGAAGCGCGACGTCGTGCAGTTGTTCTATGACATTGATTGCATTGTCACCGCGAAGCCCGATCCCGATGCGCTCTGTTTCCACGCATATTGGCGCCGCGAGACTTCCACAACGCTCAACAAGGACTTCGAGATACTGCCGGCCGTGAAGGGCAAGGGGCGTTTCGTGGGGGCGCACATCGGCGTGATCGCTCATCCCGAGAACGTGGGCTGGTGGGGCGAAGGCGAAGTGAAAATGTACGTCGACGGCGACACCGATTGGCCGACCATCGTGGGCACGGGCACCGAGGACTACATCGGAACGGGCTGGGGACAAGGCCTGTTTCAGCGGCGGTATCAGGGAAGCCTGGTGGCAGATGGAGAGCATCTTCAGTATGGCTTCTACCGGTATCATGTTCCCGAGCCGATCTGTTTTCACCGGGACCTGCGTGTGACGATTCAGCACATGGGCGGAGCGTCAAAAAAAGAAGTCGTGGAAATGCAGAAGGCGGGAGTGGAAATTCAGCCGGTCTCCATAGCCAATGACAATCAAGGCCGGTTTGTACGGCTGCTCGAATCGCCGGAGCCCGTTGACTTGGCAGCGCACGACTCGCCGGATGTCGCTTGGGTGAACTATTACCGGCGCGACGATTTCTGTGCGGTGGCCCTATTTTATCTTGACCGGCCCGAGAACGGCCTGCCCCCGCTTGCGCCTGTCGAACAGCGCATCGAAGGCATGATCGATAAACCGTACGAAACCAAATAACCACACGTTTCAATTACAGGCCCGGTCTTGCACGGCGGGGTGAATAGAAGGGGGTACTTCATGGGCTTCTCGTTGTTGGCAACGGCGGTGCTCGCTGCATCGCTTCATGTATCCGTTGCGGACTTCTCCGCGGCGAAACCAATCTGGCCCGCGGGCCGCGACACGGAGATGAATGTCAATGTCGGCTTTCGCGCGATAGTCGATGCGAAACGCGGCGATCCGCTGGCGCTGCGGATAACAGGTTCGACCATTTACCGAATCTATGTGAACGGCGGGTTTGCGGGATACGGTCCCGCGCGTGCTGCAAAGGGGTTCTTCCGCGTCGACGAGTGGGACCTCTCGAACCGCGTCAATGAAGGCAAAAACGTCATCGCGGTGGAAGTCGCTGGCTACAACTCGAATAGTTATTACGTTCTCGACCAACCGTCGTTTCTGCAGGCCGAAGTGCGCAAAGGCGACACGGTGCTGGCGGCGACTGGCGACACGGCGAAACCCTTTACGGCGCACATCATCGAAGAGCGGGTGCAGAAAGTCTGCCGCTACAGTTTTCAACGCCCGTTCACGGAGTACTACCGTTTGAAACCCGGCTACGATGCATGGCGTAGCGACCCCAACGTCAAGACGTCGGAGGTTGCATGCGATGTTGTCGGCGAAAAGAAGCTCATCGCGCGCGGCATATCGTTTCCGCGTTTCGTGAAGCGCCTCGCCGTCATGGACCTCGGCTACGGCACGGCCGCGGAAGGACCGGCGCCGGAACACCCGTGGAAAGACCGTTCGTTTGTGAACGTGGGGCCCAAACTCAAGGGATTCCCCGAAGCCGAGCTTGCGGTCACTCCGTCCATCGACCTGCAACGTTTCAGCTATTCGAAACGTGAAGGCACTCCAGCACTTTCTTCTTCTCCGTTTGAAGTGCAGACGAAGAAGGGCGGTTATCGTGTGTTGGACTTCGGTACGAATCTTACTGGCTTCATCGGCGCTACCTTGGAATGCAAGAAAGCGTCCCGGTTGTACTTCTTGTTCGACGAGGTATTGACAAATAACGACGTCGATTGGCGTCGGCTTGGATGTGTCAATATTGTTGCGTTCGAACTCGAACCGGGAACGTACACTGTTGAATCTATCGAACCGTACACACTGCGCTATCTCAAGATTCTTGTGTTGGACGGCGATTGCGGCGTTGCCGATCCCTACATTCGCGAATATGTCAACGCCGATGCCGGCGAGGCGCAGTTTGCCTCGTCTGACGTACGCTTGAATCGCCTATTTGATGCGGGCCGTGAGACATTCGTTCAAAACTCCGTGGACGTCTTCATGGACTGCCCGCACCGCGAGCGCGCGGGCTGGTTGTGCGACAGCTTCTTCACGGCGCGTTCTGCGAGTGACCTCTGCGGCCAGACTACGGTGGAGCGCAACTTCATCGAGAACTTCCTGCTCCCCGACAAGTTCGACGATCTGCCCGAGGGCATGCTGCCGATGTGCTATCCCGCCGATCACTACGATGGCGTCTTCATCCCGAACTGGGCGATGTGGTTCGTCATGCAGCTTCAGGAGTACTACCAGCGTAGCAACGACCGTGAAATGGTCGATGCGCTCAAGCCGCGCGTGATGGCGCTTCTGAAGTACTTCGACAAGTTCAAGAATGAAGACGGCCTGCTTGAGAAGCTGGAAAGCTGGGTCTTCGTCGAGTGGTCCGATGCGAACAAGTACGTGCAGGACGTCAACTACCCATCCAACATGCTCTATGCCTCCGTGTTGGATGCGGCCGGATCCCTCTATTCCATGCCGGAATTGAATGACCAAGCGAAGCGTATGCGTGACGTTATCCTCAAGCAATCCTATGACGGGGAATTCTTCGTCGACAACGCCGTGCGCAAAGACGGCAAGCTGGAAGTCACGCGCAATCGAACCGAAGTCTGCCAGTACTTTGCGTTCTTTTTCGATGTAGCGACGCCGGACACGCATCCCGAGTTGTGGAAGAAGCTCGTGAATGAATTCGGTCCGAACCGGAAGGACAAGGGCCTATACCCTGAAGTGGGCGCGGCGAATTCCTTCATTGGCAACATGCTGCGTTTCGAGATCCTTTCCCGCTACGGATGCAGCGCGCAGATCCTTCCCGAATCCATCGACTACCTGCTCTACATGGCCGACCGCACCGGCACCCTCTGGGAGAACGTGAAAGAAGAGGCTAGCTGCAACCACGGCTTCGCTTCGCACATCGTCCACACGCTCTATCGCGACGTGCTGGGCGTCGTCGTGGAAGCCGGACAGAAGGCTGTCACGGTGCGCATCTCCGACGTGCCCCTCGAATGGTGCGAAGGCCGCATCCCGGTGCCCGACGGCGTTGTCACAATGCGGTGGTGGAAGGAAGACGGCCAAGTGAAATACCGGCTCAACCTACCGGCCGGATACGTTGTGAAAACCGCCTCGCTTCCAGGAGGAATCACGGCAACACGCGTGCCATAGCTCTCGTACTTATCCGCACCATCAGCCGGACTGATCCGATATCCCGGATTAGTCCGGCTTCTTCATTGTGTCGCGATATCGTCAATGCGCCATTCGGCGGAATGCACGACTTACATCCCGGCAACTCCACACGATCATTCATTAGACATGATTTACAAAACTCACACGATTAAGACCCTCTCCTGTTGTCATCGACAATTACTTCACACAAGTTCATTTTGTGAATCTTGTTAATCCTGTCCAAACTCTCTTCTCCGCGCCGAGCGCAGAGGCAATGAATAACCGCACAGTCTTTCTGCGCCAACGGCGTGCGACATTTCAAACCTTGGACGGGCAATCATTTATACGCCTCGCATTCCCCCACGCATCCTGTGCCTATGGTAAACTGCATGTCACACATGCGCGCACCGCATCCGAGCGGCCAAGCGCTATCCAAAGACGCTGCATAGAGGTTCGTTGGTCAATGGCGGTACAGCCCATTGGAAACGCC
>JAIBAQ010000013.1 GCA_019695095.1 Candidatus Hydrogenedentota bacterium | reverse complement strand
TGGTGTAGTCGTCGAACGTGCAGTTCGTGCGCTTCTTCAGATACTCCTGCCATCCCCAGCACTTGGTGAAAAAAGAGTCGTAGTAGGCGTCAACTCCGGCGGGATCGAAGTCGATGAAGTAATGCCATCCACCCGAGGGGTGTTGCCCCCAGGCCAAGGCTTCGCCCACTTTGCGGGCGCGATCCAGATAGTAGGTGTCGCCGGTAATCCGGTAGGCATCGAGCAGCATGAGGCCCATCGACGGAGTCGACGGAGGCTCCACCCAAATCATGCTTTTCCGCGCCTTGAGTTCCCCGTAAGGCTCGAGGTCCATGGTGTACAGCCAAACCACTCCGCCGCGATTGGACAGCGTATTGAAGACGAAGTCCGTGGCCCTGCGCATAGTCGCGAGCAGCACGTCGCGCGATGGCGCTTCGCCGGCTGTGGCAAGAGTGGCAACCCATCCGAAGGCAGCGATGGTCAAAAGGTATCTGGTTTTCCGTAGCGCATTCTTCATGCCTTGAGAATAGTACCCCGGCCACCTAGACTCAATGAGGCGTGTACAATGCACCGATCCATCAGGAGGCTGCGACGAGTGAATGCCCTCAACGTAGACAGAATAGGGAAGGTAGCGTGTGTCGCCGCGGCTTGTTGGCTGCCTGCCATCATTTCCGCGCAGGAAGTCAGCAGGTACATCACCGACGAGATCCACGCAGCGTCCAAGTACGACAATGCGCAGAGTCTGGACGTGATGCGTAGCGAGGAGGATCGTGGTGTGGTCCTCTCGGATCTTGCCCTGATCGAAAACGATGCGCCGGGTGCGGGTCTGAGCGAAAAAGGTTCCTATCTGGAGCCCATCCACGCCGGGGTGTGGGCGCGCAAGACATTCCTGCTCGATGATCCACGCGCATTGGCCGCGCACGTCGTCCTATACATGGAACCACGAACGCCCGGAAAGTCGGCTCCCTACCATCTGCTTGTGAATGGGCATCGCGTCGAGGGAATCCCCGTGCCGTGGCACGAAGGTGTATGGCACTGGGTGCCGGTTCCTGTCGATTACTTGGTTCAAGGCGAAAACACGATTGTGATTGTGTGCGATGCGTCACCCGAAGAGGGATACAACCTGATGTTTGCCCGCGCCGACGAATACGATCGCGGCGGCGGGCCGTATGTGTGTGGAGGTAATACCTCGCGCATCGCGTCGCGGCAATTAGTCATCGACCCCGATCACTTGCCGGAAGGCGTCGAGCGAATTGAAGTCGGAAGGACCTCCGCCAAGTCCACGGACGGCGGACACACATGGTCGGATGGACTACTAGGCCCCGGTGGCGACGTCTCCGGCGAATACACTATTCGCCTGAGTCTTCAGCGATATCGCACCGAAGGTGCGTTGTTGATGCCGCCCATTGACCTCTGGAACTCGCTTGACCAACCCGAAGCCATCTTGCCTCCGTGCCGTATCGATGCGCTGCGACTTATGGCGCGCGGGGCAACGCCCGAAAATACACGCATCGAAGTAGCCGCGCGCTTTGCAGACTCGCCCGAACCCGCGGACGCTTCCTCGCCGGACTTCCGTGTCCTTGGAACACTCGCGCCCGGCCAGCAATGGAAACTCGACGAACTCGCACCGGATAGCCGCAGGTACATGCAGGTACGAGCGCGCCTGCTCTCGGCATCTCCGCTGGTTACTCCGGTGTTTACTGGCATTCAGCTTCAGCGAAGGATACTGCGTGCGGCTGTCCCGCGAGACACGTTCTACGTGCGCGACGCCGAAAACCCGCGAATAAGCTACTCGTCATACTGGCATGCATTTGAACGAGCAGATCTCCCCGAGTTGAAGGCCCTGCGCGAGCGCCTGGACCTGGACAACGTCATCGAAGGGGCCGCCACCGATTTCGAGCGCATCAACCGCGTGCGCCATCACGTCTCGCAATTGTGGTTTCACAAGCTGCCGTATCCCGAGTATCCGGAGTGGAACGCGCATGCCGTGCTTGATCGCAACGAGAAATACGGCTGGGGCGGTATGTGCATGCAATTTGTTGTCGTGTTCATGCAAGCGATGCAATCCCTGGGCTACCAGGCGCGCCACGTCAACCTCTTCAACCACGAGTCGGTGGAGGTCTACGTGGATGAGCTTGGCAAATGGGTTCTTGTTGATCCGGAGAGCGTCTTCGACTCCTACGAGTTCGATACGCGTTCCGGAGAACCACTCAATGCGGTGGAACAACATCGCTATTTCTTGAAGCGCTACGGTTTCAGTTCCGTGCGCCCCATCCCCTGGATGAGTCCCGAGCCGTGGTGCAACTGGCCAACGCAATCCGTCTTCGAATGGCCCCAGCCCCTTGAAATTTCAACGAGCACCGGGTGGATAAACGATCCCGACCCGGTCAAACGACCTCCGCAGCATAACCTCGCGGGCTTCGTCCGCGTCATCCCTCGCAACGATTTCCTAACTCACCCCACGCCGCGTCCCTTGAACAACGGCTCGACCTTCTGGCCGTGGAACGGTTACGTGTGCTGGTACGACAAAGCCACGCCTCGCCAATTGCAGTATGCGATGCATAGCGACCGTGTCGCGGACTTCTATCCCACATTGAACCGGGTCGCGTTTTCGGCGGTACATGGCGAGACTTTGGGCGACGTGAAAATAGACATGACCACCCAGACACCCAATTTCGTGGGCTATGAGGTTAATATCGACGACGGCGGATGGAAAGAGAGTCCATCGAGTTTCACGTGGACGCTATGGCGCAACGCTATCAATCGCCTGGAAATGCGCGTAAGAAACAAGATGGGCGTGCGCGGAAAGCCCTCGTCCCTCGTAGTGTTCTGGCACTATCGCGAACCTTACCAGCCCGCGCCCGAAACGCATTGACGCTGCAAATAGAAACGGTGGCGAGTTGCCCCGCCACCGTATTGGCTCGTGATCGCTTGCGGTATTTACAGAAGCTTGCTCGCGAGGAACTCGAAGCTGGTCTTCGCGCAGCCGAATGGGTCGCCGCCCGTGTCATCCTGCTCGTAGATGTACCACTGGATCCCCGCTTCCTTGCCCGCCGCAAAGATGTCGTCCCAATTCAGCGAACCCTTTCCAAGGGGCGTAAACTGCACTTTGCCCTTCGTCGAATCCGCCGTCAAATCCTTGGCGTGAACGGTCAAGCAGCGATTCTTGTATTTGCGGATATACGCAGCCGGATCGGCTCCGCCGACGCGCACCCACGCCAGATCAAGCTCGGCGAGCACATTCTCGGGTTTGGTTTCGGCGTAGAGAATATCCAGCTTACAGCGGTCATCGCCTTCGAACTTCTCAAACTCACCCGCATGATTGTGGTACGTGAGATGCAACCCGGCTTCGCGCATCTTCGCGCCAACCGCGTCAAAACGCTTGCAACCCTTCAGCCACGACGCCAAGTCCTTCTGGCAATCGCCCATCATTCCGCCGGGTCCAGCGAATTGGACGCCCACCGTCTTCCAGAATGCGACGGAACCTTCGAAGTCTTTCTCGAATTGCTCAACACTGGTGTGACATGCAATGGCCTTCAAACCGGCCGCATCCAATTCCGCGCGAATCTTGTCGGCGGGAAGATCCGGCATGCCGCTCCACTGCACATACTCGAAGCCAATTTCACGGCACTTCTTGAGCGTACCCGCAAGGTCTTCCTTTGCCGGATCGCGCATGGTGTACAACTGCAAGGCAATGCCTTTCGTCGGTTTCGCTTCCGCCGCAAGAGCCTTCCCCGCGAACGGCGCCGTTACCGCGGCGGCTCCCATTACTCCTAGCGCCTCTCTACGTGTGAGTTTCATTGAATCCGTGTCCTTATGCTTGTGACCGTGCCACACCGGTTTTGATTGCCGAACCTATCCGGTAGCGTCGCGTGCCCGGCCCATCGGGCAAACGACCGTGCGGGTTTCGTGCCACGTTCGTGACGGGATACGGTTTTACTCCTGCCGGGGGCACAACGTCAAGAAATGCTCCGAATGAAGTACCTCTAATTTTCAAGCGCCGCGAGAACCTGCTCCGGCGTCATCGTCTCTTGAACGGCAATAGGTGCCGCGCTCTCGGACGGAGTCAGCAACTCGCCTGCTCTGCGATAAAACGCATTCTTGGCCTTCGTGCTTGAAAATCGCGCCGTTGCCCATGCGCTCGTATATCCCAATCCGTGCGTACCGAGCACCGTATGGGCATGCAGAATCAACGCGCCGTCCCACGCAGGTCCCACCAGCGGACCCATTTCCATTGCGGTGAAATCATCAACGTAACGCTGGCCAAACGCATTCAGTTCTGTTCCAACGACGATAGGCAATTCGTTGTCGATCGCCCGCCGAATGATGTCGTGCAGCAAAGCCACTTTGGTGGCGCGTGTTTGCGGATCTTTGATGTTCCAGTTGCGATCCGGAATGATGTTCAGAGCGGCAACGCCCGCCTGCATCATCAAGGCCATCAACTCATCCATATCGCGCTCGCCGGGGCTGGTTCCATCCAGCCACGCCAGCGTGGGAATCGCTCCGTTTGCCAACCCGAACGCATTGAACGATTCCAACTTCGGAAAGTCGGGACCCTCCGCTTTCACATAGCCGGGGCCTCCCGACTTCATTAGTTTGGAGCGAATGAACCCTTGAAATGTGGGCGCGTCGGCGAACATCTTGGCAATGGCCGCGGGGTCCGCGCTCAATTTGTCTGCCCAGAATGCAGCCCGCTTGGCTTCGTCCGGAAACATCTCTGCCGCTTTTAAATCGTACGCAATACACAAGTGGCGTTCGGTGGCATTGCCGCCCGGAGTCAACGGCAACACGTCACGCTCATAGTCCAATACCAGCGGATTCAGAAACGCGTTGACCCGTTCAGTCACACCCCGGTTTCTACGTTGCGCCGTCGCCTTCAATTCCGGCAACACGCCAGGCACGGCAACATCGGTTTTCGTGAAGCCGACGGCCATGTGATACGCCACCCCGGGTTCGCCGGGAGAATTGATCTCGCGGTCCGCAAACGCGGGAACGAAGATGCGCGTCTCGAGTCCGGCACACGCGCGCAGCCCTAACAGGCGGCATGCGGCAAGGAACTCGTCGGCCCCATCCAGCACATCGAAATCCACCAACCCCGCCGCACCGAGGCCAAGCATGCGCGCCTTCCATGCAACGGCCGACGGGGAACATCCATAACCGTTGAACGAGAAGAATGTGTGGCAGTGCATATTCACGGCCCGCGTCTGCTCGGGCAGCGGAAAAGCGCCTGCATTCGCCTGCGCCCAGAGAGTCTCAAGCGCCGCGCGCCGGACTGCCGGGTCGAAATCATTCAGTTGTGCTTCGCAAGCTTCGCGTGAAAAAGCCATGAGATACTCCAATCGTCGGCTTGTGAACGGTTCCGTGCTGTTGGCCGCCGCAATCGAGCACTTTTCGTGCGCCTGGGCGAACACGTATAGTACCGGGAAGCGCGCCGCGATTTACAGACGGGCGCGCGGAGTCAGTAGCCGAGACAGCCTACGAGAGGTCCAGTCATGAATACCGTGTCCCGCCGCCATTTCTTGGAAAGTTCTCTTATGTGCGCGTCGCTTGCCGCAGCTGGGTGTGCCACCTATGGCGCGACAACTGCTCCGTCCGCGAAGTGGAACGCGTCCTTCGAGACCTACAAGGATGAAAAGACCGGGGCGCTCGTGCGCAGGCTGACACGAAGCGGCAAGAACACAATCGTCTACCAGACGCATCCCCAATGGGCGAACGGCATGGACTTCTTTCTCTACTACTCGGACCGCTCCGGGACAAACCGGCCGCACGTTTTGCAACTTGGAACGGCTGAGGATCGCCCGCTCACGCAGCGCCCCATTAGCGATCTGGTGCTTTCGTGGAAGCAGCCTCTTGCCTACGCTTTAAGCGAGGGACGCCTCATTGAACTGGACGTGCCTGCATCGTTCGCTGGCAAAGACCAAGGCCGCGAACTGTGTGCGTGGCCCCAGGAGAAGTTGCCCTCGGGGAGTATGTTCGTTAGCGCGGACCATAAGACGCTCTACGCGGGCGCAACCATCGAACCGGACAAGAAGTGGGCTCTCCTCGCGCTCGACATCGCTAGGGCAAAATGGCGCACTGTCGTCGAACTTGAACATCAGATTGGTCATGTCCAGGCAAACCCCGTCAATCCAGACCTCATCATGTTCTGCTGGGAGACCGGCGGCGATTCTCCACAGCGAACCTGGCTTGTGAATTCGGACGGAACCGGCTTGCGCCCCTGCTACAAGGAAACCTACGAGGAATGGGTCACACACGAAGTCTGGTGGGGATCTAACGAGGTCTTGTTCACCGTGTGGCCCTACGACGATGCCCACAAGGCACAACCCCACGGCGTCTTCCTCTACAACGTGAAATCGGAAAAACATATCGAGCTATACCGGATGCCCGCGTGGCACACCCACGGCAGTCCGGATAAGCGCTGGGTAATGGCCGACGATTTCGACCGGAATCTCTGGCTCATCGAGCCGAAAACGCGCCAGCGCCGCCTCCTCACCCAGGGGCACAAACACGCCGCGCTCTCAGTGCATCCCCACGCTTCGTTCACGCCCGACAGCAGAGGCATTGTGTTCAACTCCGCCAAATTCGGGACCGCCGATATCCTGGTTGTTGAATTACCCGACTGGGATTCGTTGCCCGAGGTATGAGGACGCGCACGAACCGCTGCCACTGTGGTACACTTGGCCTCTATGGGTAAAAGCGACGATAAGCCACTGATAGTTCAATCGGATCGATCCATTCTGCTCGAAACGGACGGGCCCAATTTCGAGGATGCGCGCGACGCCATCGCCGCATTCGCCGAGTTGGTCAAGTCGCCCGAGCATATTCACACCTACCGCATCACGCCGTTATCGCTCTGGAATGCAGCGGCGTCGGGCATGACCGCCGAAGAAATCATCACTCATCTGAAGCAATTCAGCAAGTACGAGATCCCCGACAACGTCATTGTCGACGTAAACGACAACGTCAGCCGCTACGGACGTCTCAAGCTGTATAAGAAAGAGGATGGGGGAGACCTGGTCCTCTATTCCGAAGACAGCATGCTGATTCTGCAATTGGTGAATCAGAAGACGCTGCAGCCTTACATCAGCGGCTCACCGGACGGCCACCACATCTACGTGAAGCCGGGCGACCGGGGCAACGCCAAGAGTGCCCTCATCAAACTCGGATTCCCCGTCGAAGACTTGGCCGGCTATGTTCAGGGTGCGCCGTTGGCCCTCCAGTTCCGCGAAACCGCTCTCAGCGGCAAACCATTCGGATTACGCAAGTACCAACGCGAATCCGTGGAATCGTTTCACATGCACGGATCCAACCACGGAGGCAGCGGCGTGGTCGTGCTCCCGTGCGGCGCGGGCAAGACCGTCGTGGGCATCGGGGCTATCCATTGCCTGCAAACGCAGACGTTGGTTCTTACAACGAACACCGTCGCGTTGCGCCAATGGAAGAACGAACTCCTCGACAAAACGACGCTCACCGAAGATCAGATTGGCGAGTACAGCGGCGACTCAAAGGAGATTCGCCCGGTGACGCTTGCCACCTATCAAGTGCTCACGTATCGCAAGACCAAGGACAGCCCGTTCCTCCATTTCAGCCTGTTCGACGAAGGCAATTGGGGCCTCATCGTTTACGACGAAGTGCATCTGTTGCCCGCGCCTGTCTTTCGCGCGACGGCCGCCCTGCAGGCCCGCAGACGTCTGGGCCTCACGGCCACCCTCGTGCGCGAAGATGCCCGCGAGGACGACGTGTTCAGCCTTATCGGCCCCAAGAAATACGACGTCCCCTGGAAGGTGCTGGAGAAGCAAGGTTGGATTGCGCAAGCGCTCTGCACCGAAGTCCGCGTACAACTGCCCGCCGAGGAACGTTATCGCTACGCCATTTCCGACAAGCGCGGCAAGTTCCGCGTTGCGTCGACCAATCCCGTAAAGATGAGTCTCTGCGCAGCGCTCATTGAGCGGCACAAGACGGAGAACATTCTCATCATTGGTCAGTTTCTGGACCAATTGAAAGTGCTGGCAAAGAAATTCAACGCGCCCATCATCACCGGCCAGACTGCGAACAAGAAACGCGAAGAGCTCTACACGGCCTTCCGCAAGGGCGAAGTCAAACTGATGATCGTCTCGAAAGTTGCCAATTTCGCTATCGATCTGCCCGACGCCAATGTCGCCATTCAGGTTTCAGGCACCTTCGGTTCACGTCAAGAAGAGGCCCAGCGCCTCGGCCGCATCTTGCGCCCCAAGAGCGATGGCGCGCTTGCCCGGTTCTACTCACTGGTATCAAGGGACACCTGCGATCAAGACTATAGCGTGAAACGACAGCTCTTTCTCACGGAGCAGGGCTATCGGTACGAGATTCTGAACAGCGATGAGTTCGGTGTCTAGTCCGCATTTTGCGCCGGCGTGCGCGCCGAAGCAGAATGCTCACATGCTGGATTTTGAGGTTATGCCATGAGGATTTCTTGCGAACACAGACTCTGCGCGAAGTGCTGCCTCGTTCATCGACGCACGTCTCGTAGCGGCGCGGGTTGCGAGATAAATCCGTGTGTGTTCGTGCGTAATTCTGACTGAGGGGAGTCGCCTCGTTTGGTGGAAACCGGTCTATGGCGGCCATTCGGCTCGTAAGGGGGCCTGAGCGGTCCGGGCGCAGTGCATTCCTGGACGCGCAATTGGTTGCGCGGCCGATCACGACTGCGCTTCTTGTGCCAACGCGCACGCTTGCAAAAACACGCCTCGAGCGAATCCTACAAACGAACAATTTGCCCGGCCTTTGGGGCAATCCGGTACTTTCGCTGGAAGACTTCGCAAAACGCATCGTGGAAGGCGAAGGAACGCTCGTTATCGAAATCGACGAACTGGAACGTCGCCTGCTCCTGGAAGAAGTCGTGTCACGTCTGCGCGCGCAAGGAAGACTCGATGCATTGGGCGACGCATCCGACAGCACAGGTTTTATCAATCACGCCCTCTTTGTCATATCGCAACTCAAACAAGCCGCTGTCGAACCGCATCAGTTTCGCGCAGCCATTCCCGAACGAAAGCGGCCATCCTGGCTAGATTCCATTGTGGCCGACGTGTACGAATCCTATCAGGACGCGCTTCTGCAGTCTGGCAAATACGACCGCGTCGGGATCTATTGGCGGGCTTCACTCATAGCCGCAAACGCCCGTCCTAAAGGCCTCGCACAATTCGACTCGCTCATTCTCGACGGTTTTGACGATTTCACGCCGTCCGAGTTCCGTCTCATTCAAAACCTCGCGCCGCATCTCGGCGAAATCACTTTCGGCATGGTGTCGTCCAACGTGCCGACCCAACACGATCTGTATGCCTTGCCACTCGAAACCGAGCGCCGTATACAAAAGGAATTCGATGTCGCGGAGGTGCAGACGTTTCCAGAAGAAGCCCCGAAGACCTTCGTGCACCTTGCCGCCGCGCAACTTTTCGCGCGCGATGCGTTCCCCGTCCCCGGCGAATTGACTCCCAATGTCGAGATTCTCTCGTGCGGCGACCTAACGCACGAAATTGAGACCATCGGCCGCCGCATCAAGTCCCTTCTGCTCGATGGAGCCGCCCCCGATTCGATAGCCGTGGCGTACCGCTCGGCGCGCGAGGCCGCTCCCATTCTGCGAGCTCTGTTCCGGGAATTCGGAATTCCCGCTTCGTATTCAGAATCCGTGGCCTTGGCGGAAAGCTCCATTGCCCGCTACCTGCTGAGCCTATTCGAAGCCGCCGAGAAGTGGCACCGCGACGCCGTTGTCGATGTGATGACTTCCCCTTGGTTCGCGCCGCAGGACAATGAGGCCCAGGTCCCCATCGGCGCGGCAACCCTTGCGCGTGCGGCCGGAATCATCGAAGGGCGTTCCGATTGGATGGAGCGTATCGATGCGTTGTCGTTGCGCTTGGCGGATCGGGAAAACGATTGGGAAGAGTCCCTTAAGCGAAAAGTCCCCAATGTGAACGACGCCTTGACAGAACTCAAGACTCGCGTAAAAGCCTTTACGCAGCTTGCCGACACGCTGCCTCCCAAGGCACAACCGTTGACGTTTCTTGAGGCGTGCCGCGGCATCCTTGAGCGCGATACCGTCGAACGCGCTTTGGCCTGTATTACCGTGGAATCGATCCGCGCGTTTGAAACCGCAGCCCGCAACGCATTGCGAACACTTCTGAATCGCATGGAAGTCTGCTGCGAAAAGACCGATCCATCAAATGCACTTTCGCGAAACGACTTCCTCAAGATGCTGCGACGAGAGATGGCGGCGCTGCCTGTGCCCGAAGTAACGCCTACTGTCGCCGTGCGTTGCGTCGATTTCGAATCGTTGCGCAGGTCGCATTACGACTACGTGTTCCTGGCCGGGATCAATGAAGGAGAGTGTCCGCAACCCCCTGCCATTCGCGTCATCTACGGGGAAGAAGATGTGCAGGATTGGAAGTCTGCGGGCGTGGAATTGGACTCCAAACGGAAATGGTCCGAACGCGAAATGCTACTTTTTCAGCAGGGCATGTGTTCCGCTCAGAAGCATCTGTGCATCACCTGGCGCACACTGTCCTCCAACGGACGCCCCCTGTCGCCCAGCCCGTTTATCGCCGATATCTGCGAAGTTTTTCCCGGCATCGCTCTCTGTCATTCGAGCGACGCAGGCAGCGGATTTGTTCCCGCGCTTGACGAAGTCGCTTCGTGGCGCGATCTGCGGAACGCCGCCTTCTTGAACGGCGACGAAACGGTCAAGCCATTTGCCTCCGCCTGCACGGCGGCGATTGTGGGCCGCGATATCGAACGGCGTCGTCAAAACTACGCGCGCTTTGACGAGTACGACGGTGTCTTGTCCAGCGAGGAAGCGAATGCCATCCTGAAAGATCGGTTCGGCGATGCGCATGTGTTCAGCGTTCGGCAAATCGAATCCTACGCGGAATGCCCCTTCCAATTCTTCCTTACTCATGTCTTGCGCGTGGACGCCGAGCCGGAACCAGCGGCAGAGTTGGACCCGGCCATTCGCGGCTTGCTCATGCATCGGGTATTGGAGGCGTTTCATGTGCGCTATCGGGGCCGTGCCGTCGCCGACATTCCTCCGCAGGAGGCCTGCGAATCCATGCAAGGTTTCGTTTCTGAAGTCTTTCGCAGTGGACTTGTCTGGAAGAGTGGTGCGCCGCGCGGGACCATCGAAGCGGAGCGGCGCGCGCTCGCATGCAAGCTAAACCGATATCTCGCGCTTGCGCGAAACGATGAGGAGTCGGAGTGGAAGCCCACTTACTTTGAAGTCTCCTTCGGACCTCTTCGAGGAGCATCGGATGAGTCTCCCAACAAATCGAATGCGTTCATTCTGAATACTCCCGCGGGTCCCGTGAAGTTCTCTGGCCGCATCGACCGTATCGACTTCTCGGGAGAGACTGCCCGGATCATCGACTACAAAACGTCCGTCCACGTACAATCAAAACATATACGCGACGGTGTCGCCCTGCAAATGTCGGTGTATGCCCTCGCGTTGGAAGAGCATATTCTTCCCAGCGCGACGTGCGAGCAGGCCATCCTTGTAGCGGTTGGCCGAAAAGAGAGACGCGAAGCTCTGGCCCGTGCAAAAGGCGAATGGGAGTCGCGCGCCACGAAGGCAATTGACCGCGTTGGCTCGTCCGTCCAAGGAATTCGCGCGGGCGTGTTCGCCCCGGTTCCCTACGAGCGCGTCTGCAACGTGTGCAGTGCGTGCCGCGTCTGCCGCCATGAGGCTGCTCGAATCGAGCGCAAGCTGGAGTCCGAGCCGTGAGCAGGACACCGTCACAGCGGCGCGCCATTGAAACCACGGGACTCAATTTGTGCGTGGATGCCGGAGCGGGGTCGGGCAAGACGAGCGTGCTCGTTGACCGGATCATTCACCTGATTGAGCACGACAACGTTCCTCTTGATGCCATCGTAGCCATTACATTCACCGACAAAGCCGCTGCGGAAATGAAAGAAAGATTGCGGCGCGAATGCCACCGCCGCGCGCCCGCCGACGATCCCGCTAAGATGACGTTCTGGCGCACGCTCGAACGCAGGACCGATTCGGCGCGTATTTCCACCATTCATGCGTTTTGCATGGGCCTGCTGAAAGAGAACGCGCTCAGTCTCGGCATGGATCCCGATTTCGCCATGCTTTCCGATGCCGAATCGCACCTGATCCGGACGGACACCGTGAACGAAGTGCTGCGCGAAATGTTGCAGGCTGACGATGAAGCTGCGATGCGTTTGGCCACGGTGTACGGAATTCCGCTGCTCAAGACCGTTCTGGAATCGATGCTGAAGGACCGCTCTGCGCTGGAGCGGCTTCTGGCATTGGAGAATATCCGCTCCGCGGAGGAAATGTTGGCACGTTGGCGCGAACGCGTGCGAGCGGAGCGGCTGCGTCTGCTTCGCGATCTGCAGGAGTCGCGCGATCTCGCCGGGTTGCGCCTGCAACTGGAATCGTACGCGGGCGCTTGTGCCAAGCCCGAAGACGGGCGCGAGCAGATGAGAGTGAAGCTGCTGGAAATCGTGTCCACGATTCGCGACCGCACCGATTGCGGTGTGTTGTGCGATGCGGCCTCCGAATTGGCCGCGTGCGATGCGCGGCGCGGCAGCAAGAAGAACTGGAGTTCTGAAGACGCCTACGAAGGCGTCAAAGAAGCGCGCGACGCGTTAAAATCCCTCGTGGACAAACACCGGATACCGTCGTGTGAGGCCGAAATTGAAAGCGAGTCCGCACAGATCACCTTCGATCTGATTGGTGTCTTTGGCCGCGTCTTGGAGGGGTTGCGCAGCGCAAAGCGCCTGCGGACAGCGTTCGATTTCGACGACCTCATCATGGAAACGCTGAAGGTGT
The DNA here is from genome assembly GCA_019695095.1 of Candidatus Hydrogenedentota bacterium. Lineage (NCBI taxonomy): Bacteria > Pseudomonadati > Candidatus Hydrogenedentota > Candidatus Hydrogenedentota bacterium. The sequence continues at coordinate 50,118 of JAIBAQ010000013.1, read as the reverse complement.
TGCAGGACGTGTCGCGCGGCGAAGACTCGGTCCGCGCGCGTACGGCCCGCACCATTCGCCATTTGCTGATTGACGAGTTTCAGGATACCGACGGCGCGCAATTGGAGATTGCGCGTCTTCTCGCGCAATCGCCTGGAGGGCCGGAGCTTTTTGTCGTGGGCGATGCGAAACAGTCCATCTATCAGTTCCGGGGCGCGGAAGTGGACGTGTTTCGCGAAGCGCGCAACGAGGCCGACGAGACCATTTCACTCTCGGTCAATTTTCGATCCTTGCCCGATGTCCTCGAGTTCGTGAATGACTTCTTCACCAAATCCGACCTGTTGGCGGACGTCGAGAATCCCTATGTACCCATGAAAACCTCCAGGGCCTCCGACGGCGGCACGCGAATCGAAATACTGATGCCGGAATCGATGGACGAGGCCAAGGCCGCCGACTATCGCGACGCCGAAGCGCAACTCCTTGCGGGACGTATCGCGGAAATGTGCCACGGTCCGCACGCCATCTCCGTTAGCGACCCGCATAGCGGGAATCTGAGGCCCGCGCGGTTCGGCGATGTCGTCGTACTTCTGCGTTCCTTCAGCGACGTCTATCAGTTTGAGCGGGCTTTTCGTTTGGCAGGCGTACCCTACGCGGTCGTTGCGGGCGCCGGGTTCTACGAACGGCAAGAGGTCGCTGATTTCCGGAATCTCCTCACTGTGCTGGATAATCCCTGGAACGAGTTAGCCTTGCTCGGCTTTTTGCGCGGTCCCATGGTGGGTCTCAGCGATGATTCGCTACTTGAGCTTACGCGCGATTCGGGTCTCGCTTCGGCATTTCATCGTAGTTTGTCTCTCTCTGACACAGAGCAGAACGGGCGTTTGATGAATGCCCGTATACTGCTCTCCGACCTCAACAGCCGCCGACACGAACCCTTGCTTGAATTGTTGCGGTACGCGCTTGATCGCACCGGGTTGGAAGCCATCTACCTGGCCCAGTTCTTGGGCGTACAGCGCGCGTCCAACGTACGCAAGATTCTGGAACTGGCCACATCCTACTCCCGTACCTCCGCGCCGAGCCTGAGCGCGTTTGTGCGCTATTTGGACGAAGTTGCTGCCGCTGAGATACGAGAAGGCGAGGCTGCCGTCCAGAACGAAGATGCAAACGTGGTAACCGTGATGACCATTCACAAGTCCAAGGGACTCGAGTTCCCGATTGTGGCCATTGCAGACATGGCGCGCGGTCCCAATATCCGCCAATCGTTGCCCGTGACCTGGCATCGGCATCATGGCATCTCCGCAAAGACAATGGGCGACGACGGCGAATACCAGGAATGCCCGATATACCGCATCGCGCAGGGCGTCCGCGAACGCGAAGAACGCGCCGAACGTTCGCGCATCCTGTACGTGGCCATGACACGAGCCCGCGACCATTTGCTATTGTGCGGCGCGCCTGAGCAGGGGCATGACCGGAACAACAGTTGGTTTGCCGCGTTTCGCGAACAGTACGCGTTGTCGGGTCGCTCAGACGGCGAAACCATAACGGGGAAAGCATGGAAGGCCGTCATACGGCGCCGACCATCAGGTATCCGGATCCCCGAGATTCGCACGGCCCCTCGCGAGCTTGATCGTGAATATTGTCTGCGTCGTGTCGCGCCCGTTGACAATCCTCTGCTCCTATCAAACAGCATCAGCGTGACGCAAGCCTCGTATCTCATCGCCACCCAAACGGACACGGTGGAAGAGACGCGGTCTTCCGGCGCCGATCGCGACTATGCCATGGTGCGCGGCACCCTGGCGCACAAACTGCTCGAACTGTGGAATGTCCAATCCGATTGCGAGTCGCTTATCCCTCAACTCGTAGACTCCGCGCCCGTAGAGCGTGTGCATCGCCAATGGCTTCGCGAAGACCTTGCGTTTCTCCTGAAACGATTCGGCGAATCCCCGATTGCCAGTCGGCTCGCGGCAGATACAGTCGGCCGTGAGGTATCATTCGCCCTGCGCCTCGGCGCGTACATCGTCCATGGAGTAATCGACGTCTTGCTTGCAGACGGCACGATTGTCGATTACAAGACCGGCCAGCCGCACCCGGTCTCTCTCGCGCACTACGAGAATCAAGTCCGGCTCTATGCGGCCGCTCTCCGTGCGCTTCGCAATCAGCAGCCGCCCGCGGCCTTCCTCTGCTACATTGACAGCCGCGACGAAAACTGGATCGTCCCCGTCGATGTGTCGCCTCCACGAGTTGATGAGACACTTGCCCAAGTGGAGCGCGCGCTTGATGCACGAAACGGTGGTTCGCCCGGATGATTCGGCGTCTTGCCATTCTCCTGTGCGCGCTGCTGCTCTCGCCTTGTTTCCTTGCGGCCCACGCGCTTACCTTGACGGATCAAAACTTCGTTGTGCACTACAATGAACCGGAAGAGGCGCTCGCCAAGCGGACGCTCGATGTCCTCGTTACTGCATCCAAAGAGTTCGAGTCGAGCCTGCCCGCTGGTCCCGAACCCATAACGGTAGTCGTCTGCGGCACCATTCAAGAATTTGCCCAGCTCGCAAGAGGTTACACGATGCCCAATGTTCTGGGTCTCGCATTCCCCGAGCGTGGTCTTATTCTGCTCAAATCTCCCGAATTGGTCCGTGAGCCCGCAGACTACCGGGGAACGGTGCGCCACGAACTGGTCCACGTGCTGCTCGCTCGAAACGTCAATATGGACAACGTGCCGCGCTGGCTCAACGAAGGCATCGCGATGGTGTTGTCGGGCGAGTTTCGATATGAAAGCACCGCGCGCGTCGCCCAAATGTACCTATCCGGGAAGACCATCGACTACCGCAACCTGGAATACGTCTTCCTCGCCCCCGGCCGGGAACTGGAATTCGGCGATGCCTATGCCCAGTCGCTCTCCATGACGCGATTCCTCCTGCGCAAGCTGGGAGAGGAAGAATTCTGGCGCATGGTCCATTCCTTGAAGACCGAGCCCTTGTCTACTGCGCTCAGAACGCGCCTCAATATGAATGAAATCGAGTTCTATGACGCGTGGGTGCGTTCTCTGTGGAAGTTTGCCCTTGTATTTTCCCTTGTGTCAGGATTCTCCGTGTTTCAGCTAATGGCGCTGCTGACGTTCGCGGCATATATCCGCAAACGAAGGAGGGGGCAGCGCCTTTTGCGGGAGTGGGAAACCGAAGAGGCGGAGATGTACGGCGATGTGACTTCGGACGACGCGCCGGACGAATCCGAATGGATGGACGAGGACGACCCGTCTTGCCCAGATTACGACGACCCCAGACTCCGGTGAGCGGAAATCCTGTCCCGCGCGTCGCTGTAATTGGCGCAGGCGGGATTGGCAAGCACCACGCAAAATGGTGGTCTCTGTGCGGCGCGGAAGTCTGCGCTATTGCGGGGTCTACCCGCGCGTCTGTCGCGCGCGCAAAGACCGGACTCCAGGCGCTCTTCGATTTTCAGGGACGTACCTACGCAGGCGTCGATACCTTATTGCGGCACGAAACGCCTGACATTGTCGACGTCTGCTCGCCGCCATCCCTGCACTACGCCCACGTGGACGCCGCGCTCAATGCCGGGTGCGATGTACTCTGCGAGAAGCCCTTCGTATTCGACCCAAGCTTGTCCGCCGACACTCTTATGGGGCAAGCCCAGAGTCTCGTTGACCACGCGCGCAGGAAAGGCAGACGCCTGAGCGTTTGCTGTCAATACGCCCAAGGCGCAAAGATCTTCCGTCAACTCTGGTTGCGAAATCGACAGCAACTGGAGCACTTTCGCGCGCGCCTTGAAACGCCTGCCCGCGACCGCACGCTCGACCCTCGCCGCATTTGGGTCGATCTGGCGCCGCACCCAATCAGCGCGCTTCTGGCCCTGGCACCCTCCGGGCACGTGGATTGGACGACCGTGAGCGCGAGATTCGATCGAAACGAGGCTACTGCCCAATTCCAGTACCCAATTCAGGGGGCAGTCCCCATCACGTGCGAATTGACTGTCCGCAACACGACAAAACCGCCGAAGCACGTGCGCCATTTTGCGCTGAACGACTTCACGTTCGATATAGACGGAGTCACGGATGCTTCGGGCATCTACCGCACTCGAATCGCAACCCCCAACGGGCACATCGTCGAAATGGACATGATGCACGCCCTGATTTGTGATTTTCTTCACAGCAAGCCGGTGGTAGACTCCCGTGCTATGCTTGCTAATCTCGCCATAATGCTCCGTATTCTGGAAGTTTCCACATGAAGTCGTGTTCGATAGCATGATGAACGACGGACTCGGCAGAACGAAACTAAGGTGCCTGCCCGGATACGGGCAGCCCTTTGGAGCAGTCATTCGCGATGGCGGCGTGCAGTTCTCCCTGTTCAGCCGGAACGCAACACAAGTTTGGCTGGGCCTGTTTGAGACCCCCGACGCACAAGAACCGTACGCGGAATTCCGATTCGACCCCTACAAGAACAAGATCGGAAACGTGTGGACCATGCAGATCGAGGGCCTGGCGGAAGGAGCACTCTACCTCTACCGCGTTGCCGGACCGGCCACACGCCTCAAAGGCCATCGCTTCGATCCGAATGCCTATGTGATGGATCCCTACGCTCGCGCGTTCGCCGGCGATTTCAAGCAGCCGCTCGCGAAGTGCGTCGTTGTATCCGATGTGCCGCCTGCCCTTGCCGACAAGCGGCCCCGCGTACCCATGAGTCAGACTATTATCTACGAGATGCACGTCCGCGGATTTACGCAACATCCGTCATCGGGCGTTAATCACCCCGGAAGTTACAGCGGCATCGTCGAAAAGATCCCATACTTCAAAGAACTTGGCATCACCACGGTTGAACTGTTGCCGGTTCACGAGACGGGCGAATACTATTTGCCCCGCATCAACCCGTTGACGGGCGAGCCGCTCATCAATTACTGGGCCTACAGCCCCATCGGATTTTTCGCCCCTAACCGGCGCTATGCATGCGACGTGACGCTCGGCGGACAGGTCCGCGAGTTCCGCGCAATGGTCGATGCCCTCCATGAAGCGGGACTCGAAGTCATTCTTGATGTGGTCTACAACCATACCAGCGAGCAAAGCGGGTCAGAGCCTCCTCTGTGTTTTCAGGGCATCGACAACAGCATCTACTACATGATCGACGACAAGGGAGGCTACAAAGACCTTACCGGTTGCGGCAACACCATCAACTGCAATCACCCCGTCGTACGTGACCTGATTCTCGATTCACTGCGCTACTGGGTAACAACCATGCAAGTCGATGGGTTCCGATTCGATCTCGCTTCAATACTCCGCCGCGATCGGGCCGGCCATCTGATGTACTTCGGACCCCTGATTGAGCACCTTTCCGAAGACCCCATCCTTCGCGAAGTGAAGCTCATCGCCGAACCCTGGGACGTGGCAGGGGGCTACCTCGTCGGATCGTTTGGCGGCGAGGAATGGGCCGAATGGAACGGCCAATACCGAGACGATGTCCGGCGGTTCTGGCGAGGAGACATGGGTATGAAGGGCCACTTCGCCCTGAGGCTCACCGGCAGTTCCGATCTGTACGAAGACGACGGCCGCACGCCGCTGCACAGCATCAATTTCATCACCGCGCATGACGGATTCACCCTGCGCGACCTGTTCTCGTATTCATCCAAGCAGAACTATCTAAACGGCGAAGAAAACCGCGATGGCTCGTCCGAGAACTACTCGTTTAGCTGCGGTGAAGAAGGCGAAAGCGACGACCCCATGGTCCTCGCCTTGCGCCTGCAAATGCAGAAGAACATGCTCGCGTCGCTGTTCCTTTCATTGGGCGTCCCCATGATGCTGGGAGGCGATGAGTTCGGCCGGACGCAACTCGGAAACAACAACGCGTACTGTCAAGACAACGACATCTCGTGGTTCGACTGGAGCCTGGTCGAAAAGAATGCGGACTTGCTGCGCTTCTGCCGTGAACTTATCCGGTTCCGAAAAGACAACCCCGCCTTCACCCGGCGCAGGTATTTCACCGGCACGCCGCGCAAGCCGGGGGCAACGCCCGATGTTCTATGGTTCAGCGCCAAGGGCATGCCCCAGAATTGGTCACCCGAAGATTCATCGCTGGCCTGCTGGATAAACGGTACCGAGAACGGCGGTGTGGCGCTTTATCTCATGTTCAACCCGACACCGGAGGTGGTGCCCTTCATCGTGCCGGAAGGGCAATGGCGTGTTCGCATAAATACTGCGCTCAACTCGCCGCAGGACATCCTAGACGTCGATTCTGCTCTACGCATTCAAGCGGGGCGGCACGTCGTTTGCTCCGCGCACTCCATGACGCTCTTGTCCGAGCACTCGACTTCGTCGTAAGACAAACGCCGGACTGCGTTAACGCATCAACGAAAGCAATGCGTCCGTGCCGGGCTTTCCGCTTGTGTCATCGATAAAGCCGAGCAGCGTGCCCACAATCAGTGAGGCCAAGCCAAAACACAATATGACGCCGTAGACAGCCAAACCCGCATGGACCACCTTCTTCATGGTGCCCTGCCAGCCCGATGCCAGCGGCAACCCCGCCAGCATGGCCAACGGTATGGCAATAAACAAAGTCCAACGAAACAGCGATCCGCCTGACGTGACCAGCCAACCCCACTTCGGTGCGATGGTCGGCGGCCCTTGTGTGAGGAGCATCACGCCGTGCGCGAGGAGCGTCGCGAGCAGCCCCGAAACCACATGCAACAGAAGAGCAATCGCAAAAACCACGGCGGCAGACTTCGCTACCGAAATCCAATTGATTTCGTCCAGCGACCGATTCCCTTCCGCGGTGAAGTAGACATAGAAATACACGGCCAGATACCCGACCAGCAGGAATGGCAATAAGAACGGCACAATTCCCAACATCACGGCGGCAAAACGAACCAGCACGGGCTCAACGCCGAACCGGTGCGCCAAACCTGCGCAAACGCCTAGCCAAATGCGGTTATCCCAGTTGAGAAGCGCGGTATTGTCGTTACGACTCATCAGTATCCCATCGGATTGTGGCGAGGAAGCCCCGCCAGCACAAACCCCAGACCATGCGCGAGTATACCCCAGTCCCGGTGCCTATGGGTAGAGCGCTACGCTACCGCGATATTCTACCGCGATACGCTGCCGTGTCCACCTCGTCCACCGCGTCCACCTCGCCAAAGCCGCCCTAGGTAACAAGCCCCAGGTTGAGCTCGCGCTGAAAGCGCACGGCAATCTCGGCACACACTCCCGCCCAGCACGCGGATATGCTACACTCTCGCAAATTCTGGGGCGTTTGGGGAGACCTCCGCTATGAACGATTCACTAGCTCCCGGTCCACTGCACGAGCGCTATGACTGGCTAGACCAGGCGCGCGGACTTGTCGTATTGCTGCTCGTCGTTTCGATGGCGACTGACAAATACCGGGGCGACGTCGTCCTCGGCGATCCGCCGCTCGGGCCTACGCTCATGAACCACGGCTACGCCTACTTCGACGGATTTCCCGCCGCCATGACCTTCATCGACAGCGGACACGCTCTGTTCATGATCATCCTGGGATTCGTCGGCTATCTGGCATTCACAAGCCGTCTCAAAAAGAAGGGCGGAAGCGTTGCGTTCTGGTACGGCTTCCGGCGCGTGGCGGTCCTCTACTTCCTCTCCGCCATTGCGCACATCCTGCTCCCGTACTTCTTTAAGGGGCACATCGAATGGGGGCACTTCCTCTACATGGGCGCGTTCACCGTTCTGGCCTTTGGTTCGATGACGTCCTTCCTATCGGCCGTGTTGGTGCCCAATGCCGACAAGAGAATCCTGATACCCATCGTATTGGTCCTCATCCATTTGATGTTGTATGCCTTTCCTATCTTTGATCGCCGTACCCCCTTCGACAATGCGCTGAACTTGCCCACATTCCCGTTTGCCTTGTTAGGCATGACCGCTCTGGCCATTACGGGCAGCTGCTTCGGACAATGGTTCCGAATGGACCCCGAAAATCCTTCCGTGGGCTTCAAGAAACGCATCGTCCCGATTTCGACATTTGCTTTCATCGCCGCTTATTCGTTGGACTGGATGCAGCCGGCCCAACACCATGACGTGAATGCGGCCATGCAGTTGCAAGCTTTGTACGTGTGCGGTTTCATGCTGATGGCTTTCTACGCCTTCAGCCAAGTGGGCTTCCGGTTTTCGCTCCTGAGTAGCCTGGGTAAGAACCTGTTGCTGATATTCGCCGCAGGCGGCCTCACAATCCAGATCTACTTCGCAATGGTCCCCAAAACACTGCTGCTCCAGTCTCCCTTCCTATCCCTGGTGTTGGCCGGTATCCTTCCCATTGCATTTGTCTCCTACGTCGCAGTCGCATTGGATCGACGCGGCATCGTGGTGCGGGCATGAGCGCGCCGGAACGTTTCCCAAAGTGGCTCGTGGCAGCCGCTGCAATTGCGGCGATTCCTTACTGCGTGGCCTTTCACATCGGAACGATGAAGAGCCGCGCTGTTGAAGAGTTCGGCAAACAGGGGTTGGCCATGCTGGGTATTGCGCGTCAAGCCAACGCCTATGCCTGTTCGCATGAAGGTGAATGGCCACCTATCGATGCAGTCCACAAGCGGTTTACCGTCGCGCCGGGTCTCCTTCCACCGAGTTTCCATATGGGCAAAGCGGTCGAGTACCCCTTGGAATCGGACACCAAGGCCGTGCTTGTTGGACCTATCGGACGCCATAGCGCGGTCACGCTTGAACCGGGTGTAGACCCGGCGGACTACATCTACCTGCCGTACGCCGTTGCGTCCGAGGAGGAGGCTATGACTTTGGTCGAGGCCGTTCGACACGGCGCAGACCCAAGCAAAGACATTTCGGTAGAGACGGGCAAGGGTACGCTTGGAAGCAACACGTTCTACCGCTTCCGGCGCGACCTGCACAAAAAGATGGCGGCCGATCATGTCATTCCCCACGCATCGAGCGCGGTGTTTGCCAACTTTCCCATGTTCATTCAACGTCCGCGCGACGGGCATGCTTGGGTCATATTCGCGGACAATCACGTTGCGTATTTGCCCTATCCCGGACCCTTTCCGCTAACGAAATCTTTCATCGCCGCAGTGCAATAGAACCACGTCAGACGCGCAGGAAGATCCCCTTGCGGTAGAGATAGCGCACGAAGGCCAACGAGAAGGCCAGTGAAAGGACTACGCGAAGAAGGTAACCCACGTCCGGGCCCACCATCGCCGCAACACCACCCCCCACAAACCGATCCGCCAGCGCGTTGAAATCCATGAAGTTTCGCGCCAGGTAGATCGTCAAGGCGTTTGCGCCGATCCATAGAAACGGCGGCGTCCACCACCGGATCTTCCACACGTCCACAATGAGATGAAACACGCCCAGGAGAAATACGCTGAGGCCGCCCGACACCAGAACATACGACGGCGTCCAGAGCATCTTGATAATTGGCGTTTGCAGCCCCAACAACAGCCCCAGCACAGTCACGACGAGTCCGCCACCAATCAAATAGCCCGCCTTCTTTTGAGCCGACAGCGTTCCCGCTATCAGCAATTGCGCCGAGAACACGCCCATCAAACACGTGCTGACCGCAGAAATGGTCCCCAGTATCCCGTTGGCATCCCACGTGCCTTCGTGCTTGCGCCCCGGCAGCCAATGCGCGTCCACGAATGCGGTCCACGTCCCATCCGGTTCCCACGACACCGTCTCGTGCCCGGGTGCAGGCACAAAGCTCAACAGGAACCAGTATCCCGCGAGAATAGTCACGCAAATCGCAACAAGACTCCGCGTCCCGAAGTGGCAAAACAACAATCCCGTAATTAAGTAACAGATTGCGAGCCGCTGCAACACGCCCATCAAGCGGATATCCGACCACCCGCCGCCCATGCCTCCGTAGTAAACGAGACCCAGCATGTACATCAGCACTGCGCGCCGCGCGATTCGCTTGTACGCGGCGGTCCTCCCTTTTCGCTCCAGCAATTTGCCCAGCGAAAACACCACCGACATGCCGACCACGAATACAAACAGCGGAAAGATGAAATCGTAGAACGTGAACCCAATCCACTTGGCATGATCGAGCTGGGGGAGAAGAAGCGCCTTCGCACGTTCGCCGCACAATCCCACAATGCCCAGCGCCAGCCCTGTGCCTCCCGCGAGCCAGAACATGTCGAACCCGCGCAGCACGTCGACGCTGAGCACGCGATCCTGTGGATTTGCTGTCTCCGAACTCATGATTTCCCCCTAATGCTACGGTCGACCGTGCGGAAATACCCTCTATTCAAACGCGGAAGTATGGCGCTCCCGTGCGCGCAACGTCAATCCGTTTTGAATTCCGCCGTCGAGTCCCGTATAAGGTGCGCCCATGAACATTCAAATGATAGGTGCTGGAAGCTGGGGCTTGGCCCTCGCGCGACTGTTGGCGATGAACGGGCACAACGTGCGGCTTTGGTGTCGCGAAGAAGACGATCCGGATACGTTGCGCGACACACGCCAAAGCCGATTCTTCTTGCCGGGCATCCTGTTGCCCGAGGCAATCGACGTCTCGCGAGACATCGATCCCGGCGCCGACATTGCCGTGCTCGCCACTCCGTCTCACGCGATGCGTTCCGTCGCGGGCAAGCTCCAATTTTCCCCGCAGACCATTCGCGTCAGCGTGGCAAAAGGTGTCGAAAATGAGACGCTCTTGCGCATGAGCGAAGTGATTGCGGATGTCTCTGGTCCCTGTACCGTTGCTGCGCTCTCCGGACCCAGCCACGCCGAAGAAGTCGCGCACGACCTGCCCGCGTCAGTCGTCGTCGCCGGCTCGAACTTGGAAGCCTGCGAACGCGTGCAGTCTGCTTTTGTCAGCCGGTCCTTTCGCGTCTACACAAGCCCGGACATTGTGGGTGTCGAACTCGGCGGTTCGCTCAAGAATGTCATCGCGATTGCCGCCGGCGTATGTGACGGTTTTGGATTGGGCGACAATGCCAAAGCCGCATTGATGACGCGCGGCCTCGCCGAAATGGCTCGGCTTGGCGTGGCCATGGGCGCGGATCCGCTCACGTTTGCCGGTCTCAGCGGCATGGGCGACCTCATCACGACGTGCGAGAGCAAACATTCGCGCAACCGCGCCGTGGGGGAAAAGATCGCCAGCGGACTTAGCCTCGAAGCCATTTTGGGTTCATCGCCGATGGTCGCCGAAGGCGTGCGAACGGCCCAGTCGGCTCACGCGCTTGCCCGCCGCACCGGCGTCGAACTGCCCATCACGGAACAGGTCTACCGCGTCCTGTTCGAAGGGGCAGACGCGCGCAACGCGATCGATGCGCTTATGGGTCGCGACGCGAAGCCCGAGCGTGGCTGATCTTTTCGGCTTCTTCCAGCGCAGCCTCGTCAAGCAAGACCTTCTCGATCTCCGCGACACGGTATCCGGCTTCCTGCGCGGCATTGAGTACGTCGCGTGACCACGTATACCAGCGCTGAATCACGGCGGCCGCATCTTTACCCGATGCGTCCGGCGCAGCCACTGCGAAGGCGGCATGCGTCAGTGTGAGCCAGTAAAGTGCCGATTCAAGTCGTTCGCGGTTAACGTACTCCACCCCTTCAAACTGATTCATGCCCAGGATGGGTTTGGCAATCTCCGGCTCGAACACCATCTTTACCATTGCCGAGTCCGTGGGCGTGGAAACATAAAGATCGAGCAGAAACGATAGCAGCTCAACATCAATTTCGGCTTCCCATTCTCCGCGTCCCATTGCCACGAAAGCGGCCCTGGTTTCATGTGCCAGCATCCAATGTTCCAGCCAGTCCTCCGCGCGAACATGCGACGGTTCGCCGTGAAGCGCCTCATCGATTGGCAAAAGAATCGCTGTGCACAGAGGTATGCGCCAGAACAACGCCCAATCCGGGCCGCCAGGCTCGGGTATCGGCGCAACCAAATAGTCGATCACATTCTTCGGCAATTTCAGAGCCGAAGCCTTCTTCTCGAACGATCGCAGACCGGTAATCCATGCGGCGGCCTTGTCTATCACCGGCTTTGGCTCGGCAGACACTCCCGATCGCTCGCTCAAAATCGTCAGAAACTTCTCCAGCGACGCAGCGATAGGCTCCCACGTCTTTTTCGAAACGCCCTTGTTGAGCGGCTTTGCCATCAGAGCGCTCAATGTTTCCGCGTTTACAGCTTCCCTGAAAGCCTCGCGCAACGGGGCAAGCACCAACGAACGCTTGGCGAGTTCCACACTCGGTACACCGCCACCACCCAAGTGCCACGCGATCTCGCCCCACGATCCGTCGGAATCGTATACCTCGCGGAAATCCAGAAACACGTGATACTGATAGCCGTACAAATGAACGAACAATCCCTCGTCGCACAACTGCCGTCCCGACCGGATGTACTCCAGATTGTCTCGGTGATCGCGGAAGATGTAATAGACGTTGTCATCGCCGCGCAATCCCAACGAATCGGCCAACGATTTCGTGACTATCGTTCCCTCGTCGCCTCGGCCCGTGTTGATGCCCGTCGACGTCTTGATCCAGCCCTGTGTCGCGCCAAATGAGTTGTTGTAGAACACGATGGACCGATGATCGCCCGCGCGGTTCGAGTACGCGAACACGTTCTCGTCCACGTGCCCGTTGTCCGCATGAAAATCGTAGAACGCGAAATGCTGCACGCCGCTAAACTGATAGCGCCTGCGGCTCAACGGGAAAATCTCGCGCTCGTGTCGCGCCACCAACTCCTCGTCGACCTGCTCTTCCCAGTACGCGCGCCGATACTCCATGCCGTACTTCTCGGTGAATCCTTCGATCTGACCATGGCCGAACATGGGCAGGCCCGGCAGCGTAACCATCAACAACGCCACGCCAATGTACTTGTCTCCTTTGCCGAACTGCTCTACCGCGGTACGTTCGTCGGGGTTGTTCATGAAATTGACGAATCGCTTCAGCACTTCCGGACTGAACTCGAGGACATTGCGCATTGTCTCGCGATAATTGGAGTTCTGCTCCATCTTCAGCATGTTCATGAACGCGCTGTTGTACACGCGATGCATGCCAAGCGTGCGAACGAAGTAGCCCTCCATCAGCCAAAAGGCCTCCGCCAGCAACAAGGTATCCGGCGCCTCCTGCGCGACCCGATCCACGACTTCGCGCCAGAATTCCTCCGGCATCTGCGTATCGAAATCGGCTCGGCTCATCCCGTGTTCCGCGCGCGACGGTATCGCCCCGGCATCGCCCGGCTTCGGAAACCACAACCGCTGATAGTGCTTCTTGGCGAGCGTCATGGCGGCGTCAAACCGAATCACCGGAAATTGCCGCGCCACATGGAGAATGGTCTGGATGACCGCTTCGCGCACTTCCGGCAGCAGGTAATTCAACTGGGCCGTATCGTTCCACGGCATGCTTGTGCCGTCGTTTCCGTGGTAGATGTATTTCGCGTCTCCGGTCCAGTTGTCCACGCGTTTGAACACAACTGCAGCGTCGCGGTGTGTCCAATAACCGTCTTCAATATACAGACCTACGCGTGGATCTCTCGAGAGATTCGTTCCCGTGAATTGATACGCCGGATACGGCGGATAATCCAGTTGCAGGAACCACTGCGGGTGCTCGATGACCCACCGCGAATAGATGCCCATGTGATTTGGCACCATATCACTCGCAAGCCGTATGCCCCGCTGCCACGCCCGGTCGCGCAGATTCTGGTACGCTTCATCTCCGCCCAAATCCGCCGCAATGTCGTAATCGAAAAGCGAATACGCCGACGCCACCGCCTCGGGATTGCCCATGATGCGCTTGATATCCTCGGAAGCGGTCGAGCGTTCCCATACCCCAATCAGCCAGAGGCAATTGAATCCCCAACGCGCCAAACGATCCAGTTCTTCATCGGGCACATGATCGAGCCGGTAAATCGGGCGCTCGTACTTTTTCGACAACTGATCGAGCCAGACGTAGATCGTCTTCGCGATCATCACGACGTTCGACATCCAGTCCGCATCCGGAGAGAAACGCTCCGCTTCGGGATAGATGTCGGCATCCGCGCCCTGGTGGCGTCCGAATCGCAACACTTCTGTAGAGCCCGCGCCTAACCCGCGCATAAACGTCTCTTCGCGCAAGATGCCGCGAATCACCAGCAACCGCTCAATCAGGTCTGCAGGCAAGAAGTGCGCCCACTTCGCCCGGATATACTCCAGTTGATCGTCCAGCGAATTCGGCGCCGCCTTCATCGGAGCCCGCAACGACTCAAATAGCGTCATGCCCAACGCGTCGACCGGAGGCTGATTCGCAAAGAACGACTCCAGAAGTTCCACAAGTTCCTTGTATGGAGCCTTCTGTTTTAGCTCATCGTCCGAAAAAAGCGGGATAAACGACTTCAGCGCCGGATTCGATATCGCCAGGCGCAACAGCACCATCTCGATCACGGACACGTGCTTGTTGGACCGCAGTCCCTCCTTCTTCGTGAGAAACTCAGTTTCCGGCGTGCCCTTGAGTTCTACCACCGCCGGAGGAAAGAGGTTCACGAAGGTGGGGGGCGGCGACTCCACCGTATCGTCGCTGGAACAGGCCCGCGTCCAGTTCAATCCTTCATCCAATACGCCCGGTTTCTGCTGCCAGCAGTAGTAATGGACCACGTACCGCAGAATGTCCGTCAGCAAGCCCAGCGTGAGGGCGTGTCCGGGGCGTATCGGTTCTTCTGCCGGCGATTTGGCGGCGCGCTCCGAGTTCACCCGCTGGACGAACTGACGCGTCGCGTGCACCGTCGCCCGCGTTTCGCCGATGGTCTTGCCGCGAAGCAAGTCCGCAACACCGCACCGGTGCCACACCTTTCGCGTCAAATGAAAGCCAAACGGGAAGTAGTTTTCCCCAATAAGATTGGATAGCGTATCCGGCATAGGCGCTCCCGTTATTCCTTACTTCGTGTAGTCGGGGCCTTCGGTGTGATGGGACAGAGGCAGAACGTCCTCTGTTACACGTGGTCGCGCTATGATTGACGCGCCAAAGGCTTAGCCTGCACGATGCAGTGTACACCAATACATAAAGTGGACACCAATTGCACCGCCATCGCTCAATTCCTCGGCTTGTTCTGTCTCTTGGATCCCATTGGTCCCTTGCGTCATATCTCTTGCCACCAACACCCTTGGGCGCCAGCTACCTCTGCCGCTATAATCGTGCTCAGTCATCTTCTTGTGTCCTCACAACCACGGCAATTGAGGGTCCTATGACGAGCAAGCGAAGCGATTACATCTCCTGGTCGGACTACTTCATGGGCATCGCCATCCTCTCGGCACAACGCAGCAAAGACCCCAGTTCCCAGGTAGGCGCATGCATCGTGAATCCCGACAACAAAATCGTCGGTATTGGCTACAACGGTTTTCCCCGCGGCTGCAGCGACGACGAACTTCCCTGGGAGCGCGAAGCGGCGAGTCCTTTTGACACCAAATACCCCTACGTGTGCCACGCCGAACTGAACGCCATCATGAACAAAAACAGCGCCGACCTCGTCGGATGCCGCCTCTATGTCACCCTCTTTCCCTGCTGCGAATGCACGAAACTCGTCATCCAGGGCGGCATCACCGACATCATCTACCTCAGCGACAAGTACCACGACACTGACAGTGTGCGTGCCGCCCGCCGCATGCTCGATATGGCCGGAATCAAATACACGCAGTTCAAGGCACAACACGCCCGCATCACCATCGATTTTGCCCAGGAAGCCAGTACCGTCACCAAGATCTAGTTCCGAGCAGGGGACCGCGCCAGCGCGGGTTTTGATGTTAGAAACAACGATCAAGTGGGCAGCCTTCACAAGGCATCGGGCAATATGCCCTGTGCTTCGTTCGCAATTACTCAGACAGCCTCTTCTCTGGAGTGCCGTAGGCACGGCAGACTCCAGCCTGGGGTGAGATTCGCGGCAACGACGCGAATCGAAACCCCAGGTTCCAGCCCCCAACCAACGTGAGTCCTGTAAGGACGAAAGCAACGTATACCGTCCGTTTCTTAGGAGTTCTCGTCTTCGTTATCCATCGACGTCTCCGTTCGCGAGATCGCGCAACGCGCGTGAACTGAACCGATCCACTCTTGTAGAGTTATGTTTCGGGCTAGACCAAGAGGGGATGTCATCATGCGCGTCGTCCGGATTGCTCTCGTGACGGTCGTGGGACTCGCAATGGCTGGTGCTGTAACGCTGTTCCTGTTGTATGTCCGGCAAAGTCCTTCAGAATCGGCCATGCAAAATGCACAAGTCTCTTTGCCGGTTGACGTGTCCCAACTCACCCAATTGCCCTCTCCAGCAACACCCAATGCTCCCGGCGTGCAGGATGAAACCGTCAATGCCCCAGCGGAAACCACGGGCCTGCGCGTCTACGGAACGGTCATAGACCAGGTAACTGGGCAACCAGTCCCCGGTGCAACCATCTCCGTGGAAGACTTCACGCACGGCGGCATTTCGGCATTTGCGAATCCACAAGTACAGAAGCTGACCGAGGACTCTATGGCATCCTCCATGGCCGACTTGGAGGACTCTCTGAAGGCCCAACTGCAGGCCGCGATGGGTTCGCAATCTTCGATGGCGCAAGGTGGTCTTGGAGGGAAATTGCCTACGACTCAGGCCGACGAAAAGGGTTCATACACATTCACTCTCAGCGATATGTTGGCTGGCTCTAACATCACCTGCCTAGCCAGCGGTTACGTCATGCAAATCAAAGAGACCGGAGAACCCGCTTCCGATTCGGTAAGGGTCGATTTCGCTTTGGCAAAAGGCGCCACGATCTCCGGCAAAGTCACCGACGTCGAAACCGGGGCGGCCATCGAAGGGGTCACAATTGCCCTGTCGGAAGCGCGCGATTCCGGTTTTGAGCCGGCTTTTGGCATGTATTTCACCTCGCAGGATGAGTTTCTCGAAAAGAACGTCAATGGCCTTACCGCTGGCGATGGAACATACCGCCTCGAAGGTGTCCCTGAAGGAAACTACAAAGTCCTGGCACTTGCCGGTGAACTGGGATACGTTGACGATCCCGCTACCGCCAAAGTAGTTAACGTTGCGGCAGGCTCTCAGCACGACGCCGTCGATTTCGCGCTGCAACACGGCGGGACCGTCGAAGGTGTCGTTCGCGACGAGGAAGGCAAGCCCATTTCGGAGGCCTTTGCCGTCCTGGCGCTAGCTGACTCGGACTTCACCGTAAGCTATGGGCCCGAAGCGATGCTTCAATGGACTGGCGGTGGTTCCTCGCTTACCGATTCGGATGGCCGCTTCCTGATTGCTGGTCTTGCCTTCGACAAACCCTACTACGTGTCCGTCCAACACGAGGATCGCGTCACTGCGAAGAGCGCCGAATTCCGTGTGACAAAAGGCAATTCCGCGCACCAACTCGAAATCACTCTCGTATCCGGATGTTCTGTCAGTGGCGTCGCAAAGCTCGAAGACAATTCCCTTGCCGCAAATTACGTTCTCCATTTGGTCCCGGCAGGCGAAGAATCCATCTCATTCGATTCCTCGGATATTACACAGGCAGACGATCAGGGCCACTTCGCGTTCAAGCATGTTCCGGCGGGCACGTATCGCCTCGGACCGGACGTCGGTTTCGAAGCTTCCGAGGAAGAAGACAAGAATGCCCTTATTCTAACCGTCGATGGAAAGACAGATGTTGCTAACCTGGAACTGCGCATCAGCGCCGCCGCCATGCGCGAACGTTCCGGCGTAATTCGTGGAGTCGTGTTTGACCCGGATGGCAAACCGGCGGAAGGTGTCGAGATCGATGCGGATAGAGAACCTCATGGCATGGGTTTTGCCTATTCAGATGCCGACGGCTCATTCACAATTGACGAGATCCCCGAAGGCACCTACAAGGTAAAAGGTTCCTCCGCCGCGGGAGTAGCTATCGCCACCGATGTAAAGACCGGCACGTCCATTACCCTGCAATTGCGCCCGATGCCCTCGCTGACTGGAATCGTGGTCGATGCCGCTGGCAATGCGGTTCAGAACTGTAACGTGCGACTTGCAGTCTCCAAGAAGGAAGCTGACGAAGCCGAAGACCCGATCTCTCAGTTGTTTTCCAGCTTTCCAGACATGTTCTCTGATGGCGGCACGGGGTCAACCGCAACCGATGAGTCCGGTTCCTTTACGTTCAAGAACGTTGAACCCGGCGAGTACATTGTCGAAGCGCGGAGTGCCCTGAAGGGGGCAGGCGAATCCACTTCATTCACCGTTGTGGAGAACGCAACCCTGCCGCACATGACGATCCGTTTGGAGCCGGGCGTCACGTTCTCCGGGTCCGCGGTTGACGTGAAGGGAACGCCTATCCCCGGTGCGACTATACACCTAAAACCGGCGGGCGCCTCCGAGTTCATGGCCGTCTTTGGAGATCCCGGTTTCTCCGATATCTTCGGCGGTAAGGGTTCAGGCTCTGCGACAAGCGACAACCAAGGCCGATTCAGCATTCCCAACGTCATTGCCGGCGCCTACACAGTGGAAGGCCAACATCCTGCATACGCCCCCTTCCGCCAATTCCGCGTCGATGTTCCCAAAGGGACAGGCGTCGTCGACTATGTAGCCAGATTCTCTCGCGGCGGTGGCGCAAAAGGGACCTACTCAATCGGGGGCAAGCCCATTGCGGATGCAGAACTACAACTCGCCGGCCCCAACGGGGTCACTTCCATTAAGACAGACGCACAAGGGCAGTTCGAAGTCTCGGGGCTAGCCGTCGGGCGTTACGCAGTTCTAAACATGTACGGTGAAGAACCCGGAGGCGTGTCTATCGCACCCCGGGTCTTCACCGTAACAGATGAACAAATCACTTCCGTAAGCCTTGGTGATGGCGCGGGCACTCGCGTGAGCGGCAAACTCAATGGCTCGTTTCCGCACCCCGGCACCTATGTGGTCATCTCCAAACCCGATTCAGGCTCGGCGGCCTCGCCCTCGGCGGAGGACCCACTCGACTATCTGGCCCATATCGCGGGCATGGGCAGCGGGCAAGTTACGGCGGAAGTCACCAAAGAGGGTACCTTCGCCTTCGCGGGCCTCGAACCCGGCGAATACGACATTGAAATCTTTTCTGAAGACCTCTCCGCAATGTCAGAACTCATGGAGAATGACAGCATCGAAGCCCTGTCGCTCGAAAACCTGCCGATTGAAGAACCCAAGCCTCTGGTGACGCAACACATCACCGTGGGCACGGAACCCCTTCAACTGGAATTCGCTGTACCGGATGCTCCACCGAGCAAGTAGCGAGTCGCTGCCCTTAGCCGCGCGTGTCGTCGTAGGCGACTGCCAGCATGATTATCGACAGAGGCGCCGAGATCAACACGCCAACTCCGCAGGCGAGAACACCAACGATGTTGAAGCCGATGATGGCCAGGAAAAGGACGATCCACTGCACCAAGTTGTCCATCACGCGCTTCATACTGGCTTGCAGAGCGGGCAAAGGTTCAAGTTTCTGGTCATCCATAAAGAAATACGTCGTGCAGAAGATGAACGCGAGGACCAGGCCAGGAAGTGCGCACAGCGATGCCAACGTCGGCGAAATGAAGCCAACCACAAGCGCCACGATGTTAAACGCCGATATCACCAGGTTGGCGATGAGCGCAGGCACAAAGCGCTGGAATCCTCCAAACACGTGACCAAACTGCGGCGACTCGCTTCGCGCCGCGCGCAATGCCGCCCCGTAGTAACCCAGAAGGAGCGGTCCGCCCAGTACAAGCTGCGCCACCGGGCCAAGCTTGAACATGCTGAGAATCACTCCTGTGACCGCGAGCAATATGGCAATAATCAGGAACCCGACGATCATCACGACCGCATTGCTCATCAAAGCGCGCCACGCGCGTGGGACGACTTCGCCGATATTAATAGACGCAGTTCCAGCAGACATGTGTGGACCTCCTATGTCACGCCCTAGATGCACCTGGGCCTTGAAATCGTAGGAAATGTACGAAACAGGAACCCCAGACCTTGCAATATATATGCTACCACAAAACGATTGTCGCGCTCCAATACGCCAGAAGACGCGCCTCCAATATCCCAATTTGAAATCTCAAAATTTGAGATTTCAAATCTGCCCCAGTTCCCCCTGCGTCCCTTCGTGAGAATCTACTTCTCTTCGCCGTTCCCTCAGCCCCTACTCGTAAAACCATACCGCAGGAATGCGCTTCAGCAGCAACGACAATCCCCCCTTGTAATTGAAATACGTCACCAGCGCCGTGTCTCCAACCCACGTTATCGCCGGATACGCCCACGCATCATCTGCAGCATCTTCGACATTCTTGAACTGAACCCATGTCTCGCCTTCATCCTTTGAGACCGCCGCTGTCAACGGATTCCGGCTCCCCGCGCCAGGGTTGTGATTCCAGATGACGAGAATGTCTCCCGTAGTCGGCACCCTAGAGAGCATCGCCGGCGCCGCAGTCCCTTCAAGCGGCGTTGCCACAGGCACGCTCCACGTCTCGCCGCCATCCGATGAAATCGTCTTGTACTGTCCGCCCAATTGCGTCCGAAGGAGCATCATCACGCGGCCGTCTTTCAATTCGATGCACACCGGCTCCCAGCACTCGCCCTTCTCCGGCTTCACGCGCGCTCCATCGCGCCACGTCTTGCCGTTGTCATCCGACAGGCAGCAGTAGCTTGTCCCGCCTTCCCACGCCTCAATCAAAATGCGGCCCGACTTCAGCCGCAACGAACGGCCATTCGTCAACCCCGTGTACTTTCCCGCAGGACTAAGTTGCTTTGCCTCTCCCCAAGTTTTGCCCTCATCGAGCGTCGTGCGAAGCATGATCCTGCAATCGCTGCTCTCAGTGTTTTTCTGACAATAGAACAGCGCGATCTCGCTGTCAGACAAACGCAGGAAGTTGACTTCCATCACGTTGCACCCGCCGTCATTCTCGATGAGCGTGTATTTGTCACCCCAAGTCACGCCCCCGTCTTTGGAGATCAGTCCGGATATCCGCGCGGGACCGTGGTCTTCGCCGCGCCCATCATAGAATTCTGTCCAGCCAAGCAGCAGCGAGCCGTCTTTCAGTGCAATGATTGCAGCCTCACTGTTGCGAGGCGTCTGCCCCTGAGCAGGCGCGACGACGACGTGCTGTGGTTGCTCGGCAGCAATGGCCATCAGACAAGGGGCCACAAATACGACTGCAGATAGAACCCACTGTTTCAGCATCACCCAATCCCCCCTGTCGTTTGGTGTCCCCAAACTAAAACCCAGAAACTACGCAGGCTTTGAGCTTTCGCTTTTTGTGTCCGTCCACGCGATAATCCGCGCTTTACCCTGATGTTTTGCGGAGTACATAGCTTCGTCCGCGCGCGAACACAATGTCTTAAAATCGCTGCCGTGCCTGGGCGCTTCCGCGATTCCCGCGCTGAACGTCAATAGCTCGTTGTCCTCTTCCTGTGATAGCTCGACAAATGCCGCGTGCATACGTTCCACGATCCCGCGGCTCGTCTCTATCGTCGACTCCGGGAAATACAGCACAAACTCTTCGCCGCCGTACCGTCCCACGATATCCACGCTTCGAATCTCGCTCGTCAGTACCGAAGCCAGCCGCACCAGCGCCCGGTCGCCCGTGGCGTGGCCAAGTCGATCGTTAATCTCCTTGAAGTCGTCCAGATCCAAGAAGACCAGGCTGCCTATTCCCGAATACCGCTTGATACGCGCCAATTCTCGTTCGATCTCGCGTTCCAGCGTATTGCGATTCAACAATTGGGTCAACGGATCCCGGCGCACCAACTGCGCCATGTTCTCGTGTCGCCGTAACACTGCATGCACCCGCGCCACAAACACATGGGGATCGAATGGCTTCGTGATGTACTCGTCCACTCCCGATTCAAGTCCGCGGATCTGATCCTCCGGTTGAGACTTGGCAGTCAAAAAGATGAATGGCGTGTGTTGCTGTGCGGGATTTTTGAGCAGTCTCTGCCGTAACGTAAAGCCATCCATCTGCGGCATCATGATGTCGCAAATGATCAGATCCACCGTCACGATGTCGAGCTTCTTCAGCGCGTCCACGCCGTCGTGCGCCTGGAATACGTGAAACCCAGCCTCGGTAAGATTGTATGAAAGCAACTCGGCCGTGTGCTTATCGTCTTCAACGACAAGAACCGTGTACGTCTGCGGTTCTTCCACCGCGCGTCCTCCGCAATTGCGACGCCCCGGATTAACGCCGGAAGCGCTTCTCTGCAGCCATCATGAACATTTCCGCGACTCTTCGTCCGCGGTCCAGGCCGGATTTCTCACGAACACATGTGAACCTCTCTTGTAACCAGTGTGTCTGCGAGTCTTACGGCGAAAAACAAAGCGGCTCTCCTAAAACAGAGAGTGTTCGCGAGAAATCCTCATGGCATAACCTCAAAGTCTTGCACGTGACCAATTTGCACCGGCGCGATAGAGCGCCGAGGCAAATTGCGGTCCAGAATCGAGAAGCATTCAGCGTCACGACCTCGCGAATGGAACCGGTTGCGGCACCCAATCCGTCCCCACGGTGAGATCTAGGATTCTTGCGTCAATGGCAGAACCACACGGAACACGGCTCCGCCGCCAAGCTCGCTGTCGACACTTACACTTCCCTTGTGAAGTGTAACCATTTCCTTAACCAGGTACAATCCAAGTCCTGTCCCGGGGGATTTGTCCGAACCGTGCTGCACTTGGTAGAACCGCTCAAACAACCGATCCAGGTTTTCTCGCGCGATGCCTATCCCCGAGTCCTTCACCGTGAGCTCAAGATTGACATCATCCGCACGGGCCGATATGGATATCGTTCCCCCCGGTGGCGTGAACTTCGTTGCGTTCTCCACAAGATTGAAGATGATGGTGTGAAGCTTGCTCGCGTCGGCCACAATGGGGGAGAGGTCTCTCGGTATGTCACGCACAAACGTCAGATGCTTACCCTCTATGACCGGCAGAAGCGCCGACGCAACCGTCTCGACCACCCGCGATACCTCGACCGGAGCCAGGCGGACCGAAGCCCTGCCGGATTCGATCGATGCCATCTCAAGCAGATCTTCGATGAGCTTCATCAGACGCTCGGATTCTTCCGCGATGATACTCAGGAATCGTTCCCGGCGTTCCGGTTCAATATCCGGCTTGTGCAGCAACGTGCTCACGAATCCCTTGATCGACGTCATCGGCGTGCGCAACTCATGCGACACCGCCGACACAAAATCCGTCTTCATCTGATCGATTTCACGCTGCTTCGTGACATCCTGAAATATGGTCACGAAGCAGTCTTCTCCCTGGAGCAACTCCGGAATGCGCGAGCGCGTCGCCCACAAGATTCGCGGCGGTACAGATTCGATCCGCAACTCTTCTTTTGTGAAATCGATGCCGCTTGAAGCGGTTTCCCGCCACATCTCCCTGAAGCGTGTGTCATGCAACACCAAGAGCAAATTCTCGCCCACCGGCTCCCTCCGGGAGTACCCCAGCAGGTCCTGCGCCACCGTGTTCATCAGCAATACGCGGTCATGCGTGTCTGTGACCACCACACCTTCGCCGATCGTTCGCACAATCGTCTCGAGCCTGTTCAGTTCCTGCGCCAGCAGCAACGCATTGCGGCGGTTGTCGGCCTCCGCCTCATGGCGCTCGATGGCCTCGCCCAACATTCGCGCTATCGTGTCCAGCAGCTTCCGCTCCGAGGCCACGAACGGTCCCACGTCCTTGCGCGACTGAACCGTATCGGCATAGAAGACCTGCACCATGCCCCTCGGCTTTCGATTCACCACGATGGCCGACGACTGGACAAACGGCGTACTGACGATCTGTGCGCTGTCGTAATTGATGCCGTCGAACATGATGCGGGCAAACGCATGCTCCGGAAACCGCCACGCAGTGGGAATGATGCGTACAATTTCCTTGCATATGTCGGGGACGCTTTCGCCCGTGCGCAACGATTCCGCCATGCTGTAAATGCACGAGAGCTCTTTCAACTGCTGCTCGTACGAAACCAGAATGTCCTCGAAACGCGTCTCCGCGTTTCTACGCTGCATCTCCGCCGCACAGCACGCCGCAAATACCTCCAGCATTAAGTGAAACGCGCGATAGTCTTGGACGGGATGCACCGACAACAGCGCCAAAAAGCCAATCGCATCGCCATGTGGACTTCTTACCGGGACCCCGGCAAATCCTCTCGATTCGGTTAGCTTTGGCAACTCAAAGTCCGGATATTCGGCAACCAGTTCTTCATCGTTCAAGATCACCGTGGTTGCCTCCGGCAAGACGAGCGCGTCGAACGGCGTCCCTCGCATGTCTATTTCCGAAAGCTGAGGAACGGAAGACTGCTGCCAGCATTCCAGGACCCGAGCCTTGCGCTGCGCCGCGCTTTCGATCTCCGCCAGCACCGCGTATCGCACGCCCGGAAACACCGCCAACGCGCCCACGACCGTCTTGAAGAAATTCGCTTGCCCCAGGCTCAATGCGATCAACAGTACGCGCGCAAGTTCCGACCCCGTCCGGCGCATGTCCGATGTATTCGTCGCGAACACCAACGCTATGTCACATCCCGGAATGCCGCGAATCTGGAAATGGTGGTGTGCGTCACCCGTCGCGCCGCACACGAGAATCGGCGGGCCCCCCGCAATGCACCCCTTGAGGTCGAAAAACCGGGAATCCGGCAGAATATCGGTCAATCGCGCATCGGCGGAAGCCAGCGCCGCGAAAGCCTGCCGCGCCGCCTCGTTCGCTTGAACCACGCGGCCTTCAACATCCACCTCAAGAATCGGACTCGGAATCAATTCGAAGATGTCAACCATGCGCTAACTCTACTGCAACAGCGCTGGACTTTGCACGAGACTTAGGGTACAGAATGCCGGCGTTAAGCCCTCGAAAAATCTGGCGACCCTGGCATGGCTGTACTGGCCCTAGTGTAGTCAATCGTAATTGAGGCAACATTATTGGTAAACCCAAAGAAGAGTCAGAAGCAGCGGAAAGCAGGGACTGACACAAGCGCAGCGAAGCGGAGACGTGCGTGTCCCTGGTTTCCGCCCGAACGAAAATTGTTGTCATTGAACTAACAATCAGCGGCAGGTCTCTGCTGGATTGATACGAACCGCCCGTGGCGGTCTCTACGGTCTTCCGAAGCACGTATCAGCGAAATCCAGCAACGCGCGGAAATCCTCCGCAAGCTGGTCGTGCTCGCCCTCGCGAATATGCATCGCGTTGTGCTTCGGGACTCCTAGGAAGTCGAACACGGGTTGTGCTGCCTCAAACGCGGCCTTGTTCCCGTCGGGATTGGCCCAGGTATCGCCGCGCGCCTCTGTACACAACACCGCCCTCGGGGCGACCAATGCCCTCAGAAAATGCTGATCGAACGGCAGCCGTGTTTCGTTTCCGGCGAACCGACCGAAGTCTTTTTGGAACCAACTGTAGAAGCGCAGCTTATTGGTGATGAGCGCCAGCGTCTCGCTGTTCTTCGAATACACGCGATACGCGCTGGCCCCGCCGCATCCCGACCCATTCGGCACGACCACCGCAAACCGCTCGTCCAATGCACCCGCCAACAACGCGGCCTTGCCCGTCCGCGAATGTCCCGTAACCACCACGCGGTTCTTATCGAATTCCGGCTGCGTGAGCAGATAATCCAGCACACGCGACGCGCCCCACGCCCAAATCGCGACACTTCCCCAATCGCATTCCGGATACGCCGCCTGCGCAGGACCTACATCGTCCTTACCTTCCGTATCCGGATCGAGGTTTCGGTGGGCAAAGCATGCGAACGCATACCCGCGCTGGTTGATCTCGCCGATATTTGGGCACCCCTTTCCAATGCCCACGATAACGGGCATCGGCGTCTTTCCCTCGGCGGGTGTGAACAGGTGAAGGTCTATCGGCACGCGCTTGACCGGGTCCACGATAAGATGCGCCACGCGGTGCCGGGTGACTCCGTCGTTTTCAAGTCCAACGTCGTCCACCGAAGTCGCTTCGACCTTAAATGGGCCTTCAGGCGCGTGCCCGTACTCGTACTCGACTATCAGCTTCTTCATTTCCACGCGCCGCGCTTCCCATTGGGCTGGCGACGTAATAGCGGAGCCATCGTTCATGCGCAATGCGTCCGGCAATCCTTTAATCACGGGCAACTGCTCTGGCGGCAAAGGGTCCGCCAAGACCAACGCAGGCGAAATGCACGCTCCGGCGACAACTGCAACGGACGTCAATGAACGTAACGAAATCACAGACGCCACCCCGGATTTCTCGCGAACACACTTGAACCTCTCTCGTAACCGGTGTGTTTGCGAGACTTGCGGCGAAAATCAAAGCGGCTCTCCGAAGACAGAGTGTGTTCGCGAGAAATCCTCATGACATAACCTCAACGTCCTGCACGTGAGCAATTTGCGTCAGCGCTCAATCGCGCCGGTGCAAATTGCGGACTACTTGTCCTCTGCCGCGGCCTTGGCGCGTGTGCGCGGGCTTTTCTTCTCCGGCTCCTGAACGACCGGCTCAATCGCCGCGCTCGGCACCGTCCTCTCCGTTGGGGTTGACGCTTCTTCGGCTACGTGCGCCTTCGGTTCGTCAAGTCGAATCAGCATGGGGGAGAGGGGTGCGACTGTACCCGGAAATGCCACCGGCCCGCCGGATACCAAGTCACGCCCTGTTGAATACCCGCCCTGAAGCGTGACATCCACCGGTATTTCCCGAAGATTGACGAGATACAGGTGAAGTGCTCCCTCAATCATACACAGCCGGGTTTTGACCCCTTCCAGCGGATACCCATTTGAATTGATTGCCCGCGGGAACTGAGTTTCTCCAAGCATGTCGTTGGCCGAGTCCATGGCATGCATGTAACTCTTCGGGGTTATGCTGCCGCGCACATAAACGGTCCGCGGCGACGTCGTCAACGTATCCGTCCGCGTGTGCCCATGCGGATTGTACGGAATCGGTTCACCCGTACGGATCGTTACGCCCCCGCTCTCTATATACTTGTCCACGGCCTTGAACGCTTCGTCCGTCAACGCCAATACGTTTGGAATCACGAGTACTCGAATGCCTTCGAGCTCACCCCTTGCGCACTGATCTTCCGTGATGAAGCGCACCGCGTAGCCAAATGTGCTGCACCCCAAATACGCGATCCGCGCCGATTCCGTGAATGGTTCGCCTTGCTTATAGATCTGGCTCGACGTGCTCCAGAGTATTGCCACTTCGGCAGGCGCGGATTGAAACGCCGCCACCGCGGATGACAGACGGTTCACGTCCAGACTTGCCGTCGCGAGACCATTCATGGCCCGGGGATCGTCCAATATTGCCCGCTGCGAGTCCCCCGATTGCTGTAACGGCAACGCCACGGCATCTGCGCCCGATATCACCGCATCCCACACCAGCGCGCGCAGATAGCCGGAAGGGTCGGATATCGACTTCATGTGCAGCCCGCACGCGGAATCAAACACCGGCGCGCCCGGATTCATGGAATGAAGCAACGCGTAGTACATCCCGTGCTCGCCGATGGACTCCGCCACCTGGCCTGCAATCGGCGGCGATAGGGTCGTGCATCCCTGGATATCCATGCTGTGCGACAGCGCCTCACGGTCAATCCCGGCTACTGCCTCTCCTAATTGGAAAACGTGGTCGGAACACGCTACCTGCACCGGCGCACCGGGAGCCGCCGTCTTTGCCAGGCCCGCCATCCATTGCAGCAACTCTGTGCCCAGTCTACGGTGGAACATCTGGAGGTCGTATTGATAGGGGGGACGCTGCAATGCCCAATCCAACGTAATCTCGTCGAAATTCAGGTATCGCGTCCGCCATAGGCGGTTCATCTTGTTGTGATCGCCGTACATCTCGCGCACCGACGCTATGAATTTCTCTCGGACTTCGTTTCCTTCCATCCGAAATTCGGGATTTGCCGTGAGGATTAGGCTGTTGAGCATGGGCTTGTTCGCAACGTATCCGGCAACAGCCCGCGTGTGCGCTTCGATGAGATTCCGCGCCTGCGGCAACGTCACGTCGTACGGGAAACTTCCTCCACCTCGCTCCGTCAACTCCGGCCACTTTTCGAGCACCCACGCCGGCGCCAGATTCGGTGCAAGCTCCACCGCCACGCTAATGTTGTTCGCCTTTGCCGCTTCAAACACGCGATCGAGCGGAGCTTGGAATGATGTGGAGACCTCCGTGCCGGTCAGCGTCTCGTCCGGGCCCACTACATCCACACCCAGGTTCAGCCCGTACCGGTGCAGCACCGGCATAGTCTCGGCAAGGTCATCGCTGCCATACGTTCCCAACAGGTAGACAACCCGGTCACCGGCGTAGAAGTCTCCATTACGAATCTCCAGCTTGGATAGGTCCGCGGGTGCGTAGCCGGCGGCCGGCGCTCCCATGCAACCACGAAAAGCGAGTTCCAATGCCAGATTTTGCGTCATGCCGTAAACGGCCACGGCCGACGTATACGCCCTGCGCCAGTCGCCCTCCGCAAATGCAGCCCGCGCCTTGGGAAGTGCATCGCTCGCTATGGCCGTTCGCACTGTCCCGTACAAGGACGGCTTTCCCTCGGCCACAAGCCGCTCAAGGGTCCGCGTCATTGCCAACGTCGCCGCCTCCGCTTTCGCAAGGCTCGCTTGCACGACTCCCTCCGAAAGAACCTCAGCCGTCATCGTCAGCGTCGCCAGTCGGGTCATGGACGTTCGTTCGGCCACAATCTCCAGGTTGTAGACCCCGTCCTTCAGTCCCGCCGTGTCCCACGTGAAGACGCACGGCGACGTGCCTTGCTCCAAGTCCGTGACAATCTCCGACTCATACGCCGCGACGCCCTCCGAGTCCGTAGCCTTAAGCGCCACGCGAACGTCGTCCACAGGTTCCGGACTCTCGAAATCGCACTCCAGCCGTATCGGTGTTGGAAGGGTATATTCGGATTCCACCCGCACGGAAAGCGTTACATGCCGGTCATTGACGTTACCGGTCTGCGTAAACCACATGCGCTGCGGCGTGGGGGAGGGGTTGGTCTGGGCCCAAACGGCGGATGCGACAACAGGTATACAGACAAACGCAACATGCCAGAGGCGGAGCCTTGTCATGGATGGGTCCTTTCGACAGTAAAACACTGCGTGGAATACGTTTCCCCATTCTAGGGAGCTGTCGCGGTTCAGTCAAAGAACGTAACGCAGCCGGACCGCCAAGTGTTGACCGTTGTCAGGGCGATGGTTGTGCTTCTTGAGACCCACAAGCTTCACGGGTCCCATGGGTCTCATGGGTCCACTTCCCCAGGTGCGCTGCCTTTGCCCTTACACACCGGCTTCTTTGACGTACTCCACCGCATTCCGAAACACCTGCAATCCCGCGCCTTCCTCTGGCAGATTCTCGCGGGTCCAGCGCGGATGATTCGTTCGGTCCACGTATGCTTCGGGATGCGGCATAAGCCCAAAGACGCGCCCCGTCGGATCGCAAATCGCCGCGATATCGTCGATGGACCCGTTGGGATTGACCGGGAACTCGCCGCGCGCCGAGGCCCCGTCCAGCCGGCAATACCGCAACGCGACCTGGCCATTCTCAGCAAGCGCCTTCAGCACGTCATTGTCGCGCGGGATGAACTTGCCCTCTCCGTGTCGCACCGGTAATTCGAGACGCTCGATTCCCTTCAACCAGACACACTTTGTATTCGGCGCTTTGGACAGACATATCCAGCGATTCTCGAACCGCCCGCTGTCGTTGTGAGTCAATGTCACTTCCTGCTCGAACGCGCCGCTTCGCATGGGCAGCATGCCCATCTTCACCAGCACCTGAAACCCGTTGCAGATCCCGATGACGAGCTTGCCGTCTGCGACAAACTTCTGCAGCGCCGCACCCAGGCGATAGCGCAACCGGTTCGCAAAGATCTTCCCCGACGCCACGTCGTCACCGAAACTGAACCCACCCGGCACCGCCAGGATTTGGAACCGTTCCAACACCTCCGGATTCGGAATAACATCGTTCAGGTGTACGCGCAACGCATCCGCTCCGGCGCGCTTGAACGCTTCCGTCGTCTCGCCGTCGCAGTTGATGCCGAATCCCGTCAGTATGAGCGCTCGAACTGTTTTCTTCATGGTACCCCGTCGTCTAGATTACTTCGCCACACGCGGCGCGAATATCGCCGAAAGCAAGTCGGGCTTGCTCTCGTCCCGCTCCAAATGCGGCTGCCGTTCGCCGTCCTTGTACGTGACAGCGTGCGTCGAAAAATAGTCCCCGTTCTCTATCAAAACCTGCATCGGTTCCGTCGCCGTCCGCGATTCCTTGATGGCCCGCGTCAACAACCCCGTCGTAAACCGCCGATTGTTCAGCGCGACGATCCGCATGCCCGGCCCAAGTCCAGCTTCAAACGCGGCCATTCCCGGAGTAACGTCGAGAATCGCCCCGTCCCCGGCCACCGTCATTCCCAGCGTCGAACTGCAATCCAACGGTCCGCCGTCCGGCGACTCGAACGAGGTGTTCGGCGTGCTTGTATACACCAACCGCCAACCGCCTTCCGTAATCCCGTCCAACGGAGCCTTCGGACTTGTTGACCGCAATCGTTCTTCGAAGAACCTCTTCCAATCGTAGGGCTGTACCTCCGAGAGCGTCTTGTACACGTCATCGGGAGTCACCGGCGTTTCAAAGACCTTTCCATTTTCGCCCGCCCGAAGGTACAACGAGCAGAAATCGTCCAAGGTCTTCGCCCCTCCCGACAACTTGCGAATGAGCACGTCCGCGTCAAGCCAAATCAGCGTGCCTTCAGGATAGAAATCCGCACCGCGCCGCCATTTCGAACCCGCCTTTGGCGCGGGATAAATGATCTGCGCCGCGTCGCACACGTCCCGGAACGGACGCCACGTCCGCCCAAGCGTCGCCTCTTGCCGTCCTGCGGTTTTCGCGACAATGTCACGCGCCTCTTCCTGCGACCACATCCCGCTGCGCGCAGCCAACACCTTGCCGTAATACGAGGTCATCCCCTCATAGATCCACAGCATGTCGGTCTCAAGCGTCTCTTGCAGGTTGTCCGTAGCCAACCCCTTGGGCCGAATCGCCTTTCCATTCCACGAATGGAAGTACTCGTGCGGAATCAACTCGGCGTGCCACTTGTGAAATGCGTCTTCCACCATCGCCTTTTCGACCAGACGGCAATCGCTCGTGCGGTGATGCTCCATGCCGAAGTACTGCAGCTGATCGCTCAGCGTCACGAGAAAATGGTAGCGGTCGTAGTGCCCCGCGCCGAGAAACGAATACATCTCGTCGATCATGTTGCCGTACTGCTTAATGCGCTCTTCCGGAAGCGCCAGCGCCCATTCGCTCTCCGCGGCAATGTCCATCACCCGCGGCACGTTGTCCGGCGTTCGTGGCTCCAGCGCGATGCTGCGCAGATGCTTCCCAAACAAAACCGGTGTGTCTACCAGTTCGTCCAATGTCACGGTCCGGTAACGAATCGCCCCGTCAGAAGCTCCCGACTCGTCGCGCAGCAATGCCCCGCCAGCAACCCAATTGTCAGGCAACCGCAACGTCGGCCTCACGAGAACATCTTGCGCACGCGCACGCTCCGGATAGAAAACAACCTGGCTCCAGTACAGCACGCCCATGGTTGATGTCGTTTCGACTCCGCCGGTGAACGGCGCATCCGTCTGCACCGGAAGATAGTCGAAATCGACCGTCAACTCGGACACACCGCGCGGCACGCGACACTCAATCACAAACATGTCGCGCAGGTCGCGGCGCCACTCGATCGGCTTGCCGTTCGCCGAAAGATGCAGCCCCGTCACGTCCATGACGGGACCGCTGGGGCTGTGCTCTCCCTGAATCCACTTGGGATACGCAAGGCGTAGCGCGCCAGGCTTAACCGGCGCGACCATATGTACCCGATAGATGCGTTGCGGCGCACTCGACACATCCACGGACAACTCGATGGGGCGCTGCGCAAACGCCGCAACCGTGACGGCGAACGCCACGGACAACGCTGCCAGCCAGCGGCGTCCCCGCCGCTTTGTAAGGGCAAGGTTGAGTACGTGCATGCGATGCTTCCTCGAATACACCCCTGTACCCCCCTGGTTCATTACCAGCGCAGCGGACGTTGCCACGCCGTCTTCAATTCGGACAATGCGACCTTGTCCTGGAACCCGTTGAGTCCGCTCAGATGAAACACCTCTTCAGCGATAACCGCTCCTACTTTCGTAACCGGGCAACCCGCGAGCGCCGCCTCGAACTCGCCCACCCGCTCCGGATGCACGGTCGTCACAAACCGGCTCGCCGATTCGCTGAACATCGCCACCACATTGCTTTCCGCGCCCACGCGTGCGATGTCCACTTCCATTCCGAATCCGCCTGCAAAAGCCGATTCCGCAAGCGCCACGCCAAGCCCGCCGTCGGAACAATCGTGACACGACGCCACCAACCCTTTGCCGATGGCGGCGGACAGCTTCTCGTAGATTGCGCGTGCCTTGGCCGGGTCCACTTTCGGCGCGTTCACGCCCAGTTGACCACGCAACGCCAGGTATTCGCTGCCCCCCATCTCGTTCTTCGTCTCGCCCACGACGTACACCACGTCTCCCGGTCGCTTGACGTCCATTGATACCGTCTTGGTCACGTCGCGAAGGATGGCCGCCGCCGTAAACAACACCGTCGGCGGAATCGAAATCTTCGTGTCGCCGATCTTGTAGTCGTTTTTCATGCTGTCTTTGCCGCTGATCAGCGGAATGCTGTACGCCGTGCACACGTCATACAACGCCTCGCAGCACCGCACCAACTGCGCCAGCTTATACGCGCCGTCCGGCGTCTTCTCGCTCTGCACCGGGTCCGGCCAGCAGAAATTGTCGAGTCCTGCAATCAGTCCCAACTCCGCGCCCACTGCAATCAGATTTCGCACGCTTTCGTCGATGGCATTCGCCATCATCGCGTACGTGTCGATGTCGCTGTACTTCGGCACGATGCCGCACGAAATCGCGATGCCTCGTTTGGAACCCGGCACCGGCCGTATCACGCCCGCGTCGCCGGGACCGTCGTGATCGATTCCCTGAAATTGCTTCAGCACGCTCTGCGCTAGCACTTCGTGGTCGTACATGCGCACGAAGGTTTCCTTGCTGCACACGTTCAACGAACCCAACACGGCTTTCAAGTCGTCGACCAGATCCCTGCTCTCGACGACCAACTCCGGCTTGAGTTCCGGCGCCTTCCACTTTGCCTTCAGGTGCATCCGCGGCACACCGTCATGAAGGAAATTCATATCCAGCGCGGCGATGCGCTTGTTCTCGAAATAGCACTCGAGCCGCCCCGAATTGGTGAATGTGCCCAGCACGGTGGCCTCCACCGCGCGTCGCTTCGCCAAATCCATAAACGCCGCCTCGTGTTCCGGCGGCACCGACAACGTCATGCGCTCCTGTGCCTCGGACAGGAAAATCTCCCACGGCGCAAGCCCCGGATACTTCAGCGGAGCGCGATCCAGATGGACTTCGGCGCCTCCCGACGCGCGCGCCATCTCGCCGATACTCGAAGACAAACCACCCGCGCCGTCGTCGGTAATGCATGAGAACAAGCCCAGATCGCGGGCTTCCAACAGAAAGTCCGCCATCTTCTTTTGCGTGATGGCGTCGCCAATCTGCACCGCCGTTGCGGGCGATCCCTCGTGCAATTCCTCGGAAGAGAACGTCGCCCCGTGAATGCCGTCTTTACCGATGCGCCCGCCGCACATAACGATTAGATCGCCGGGCTCCGCGCCCTTCTCGTGACTCGGCTTGCCCGCTACCGTCGCGGGGATTAGGCCGCCCGTGCCGCAAAAGACCAAGGGCTTGCCCAGGAATCGCTCGTGAAACACAATCGCGCCGTTCACGTCGGGGATGCCGCTTTGATTGCCGCCGTCCTTTACGCCCTGATGCACGCCGCGCAACACGCGCCGTGGATGCATCAGCCGTGGCGGAATCTCGCCTTCGTAAAAGGGCGACGCGAAGCAGAACACGTCCGTGTTCAAGATACACTTGCACCCCAAGCCCGCGCCTAGAATGTCGCGGTTCACGCCCACGATTCCCGTAATCGCTCCGCCGTATGGGTCCAGCGCGGAAGGACTATTGTGCGTCTCGACCTTCAGCGAGAAATTCCACTTGTCGTCGAACTTGATGATGCCCGCGTTGTCGTGAAACACGCTGACCAGCCAATCGACTTGCTTGCGAACCTCATCCGTGGTCGCCTTGACGTAACTCTTGAAGAGGGAATCGATCTCCCGAGTCTTTCCGGTTTCGTCCTCGTACTCAATCTTCGCGTTGAAGATCTTGTGCTTGCAGTGCTCCGACCACGTCTGCGCCAGGATTTCCAACTCGATGTCCGTCGGCGATTCCGGAAGACCTGCCTCCGCGCGCATCGCCTTCGTTTTTGGATCGCGGTAGTAGTCGCGAATCGCTTTCATCTCGTCGAGTTCCAGCGCAAGCATCTTGTCCCGGCTCAACGACACCAGCGCCTTGTCGGACAATTCGAGGTCTACCGTGTGCACTGAAACGTCGCTGCGATCCGTCACGACTGGCAATCCGAGCAGGCTCTGACCATCCAAAGCCTTCATCTCGCTCGCCGACTTCACCACCCAACGCTGTATTAACTCGTTGGCAAGCAGATCGCGCGCAATACGCTCGCATAGCTTCGCGGATACCCCGCCTTTGATGGCGTACAACGTCGACTTATAAACCGTCTCGCCGTCTTTCAACGCGCGGCCAATCGTATCCGAGATGCCTTCAGCCGAACTCTTGCCCACGTTGTCCGTCACACCCGGGCGGAAACCGACTTCAATTGCAAAATCGTAGTCATGTGCCAATGAGGCATTCAGCGCGGACTCCTGAATGATCGGGTCCATGAACAGCTCGGTTCGCACGCGATCCAGCTCTTCCGATGTAAACGATCCCACGACCGTGTACACATCAATCACGCGCACGTCCGTTACTTCGATGCCCAAATCCTCGGCGATACGCGAACGCGTTCCCATTCCCGCCGGATCGGGCAGATCCCGCTTCATTCCCACTTCAATTCGGTGAGAAACCGCCGCTGGCGCCACCTGTTCGCTAACCGGCATACCGAAGGCTCCCCGTGTAATTCACCTTGTGTTCCCCCTCGACGACGCGACCGATGATGGTCCCTTCTCCGCCTGCCTGGCTCAACGTGCGCAACGCGCGATCCGCTTCTGCCTCGCTTACGATAACCAGGAAGCCCATGCCGAGGTTGAACGTGCGCAGCATTTCGCGCTCTTCCACGCCGCCCAGCTCCTGAAGGAATCCGAAGATGCGCGGCACTTCCCATTTCGTGAGATCGATCAACGCCCCGGCGTTCTTCGGCAGCGCCCGTGGTAAGTTATCCGTAATACCGCCGCCGGTGATGTGCGCCATGCCCTTGATGTTCACTATCTTCATCAACAGACGCACCAGCGTGGCATAGCTGCGATGCGGCTCCAACAACGCCTCGCCCAAGCTCTTGCCCAGCCGAGGCACTTCATCTTTCCATGACATCTTGGCCACGTCGAAACAAATCTTGCGCGCCAGGCTGTACCCGTTCGTGTGCAGCCCGCTCGACGGCAGACCGATAATCACGTCGCCCGGCTCAACCGTCGACCCGTCCACGATACGCTTTCGATCCACGACCCCGACAATCGTTCCCGATATGTCGTACTCGTTCTCGAAATACATCCCCGGCATTTCGGCCGTCTCGCCGCCAATAAGCGCGCATCCCGCGTAACGGCAGCCAATCGTCAGTCCGCGTATCACCTCTACCACGACCCGCGGATCGAGCTTCCCAAATGCCAGATAGTCCAGGAAGAACAACGGCCGCGCCCCTTGAACCAGAATATCGTTCACGCAGTGCGCAACCAGGTCGATCCCGATCGTGTCGTGCTTGTCCATCATGAACGCCAGCTTGAGCTTCGTGCCCACTCCGTCCACGCTCGACACCAGAATCGGCTCTTCCATCCCCTTCGTGTCGAGGCTGTACATCGCCCCGAAGGTGCCTATGTCGCAAAGCACCCGGTCATCGAAGGTCTTGTTCACCATGTCTTTGATCTGTCGAATGGCTTCGTCCGCGGCATCGATGTTCACGCCCGCGTCCTTATAACTTAGCCGGCTCTTTTCTTGGCTCATTGCTTACTCCAAACGGTTCTTCCCACAGCCCGTACAACACGATACGAGCCCCCACTTTATAATGCAAATGAAATCATTTAATATGGTCGATAAGATTTCCTTATGGGAGGTCCCCGTGACACTCGATAGCCTGCGCTGCTTCTGTGCCGTCGTGGATTCCGGCAGCTTTCGTGCCGCTGCCGAACGCGTCCACCGTTCCCAACCCGCCGTAAGCCAGCAAATCAAAGCCCTCGAACGCGAAACCGGCCACGTCCTCCTGGAACGCGCCACGTGCAAACTGACTCCATCCGGTGCGGCCCTCTACACGCGCGCAAGCCGCCTGCTTGCCGACGCCGACGCCCTCTCGCGCGAGCTGCGCGACTTCGACGAGTCCCGGGTCCGCGAACTGCGCCTGGGCACCAGCGACACCACCGCGCTCTACGTGCTGCCGCCCATCGTCCGCCAATTCGCGCGCGCCTTGCCGCAGACTCGCCTCGTCATCGTCAACCGGCCCACCGAAGCCGTTGCCGATCAGGTTGCTCGCGGCGACCTCGACCTCGGCATTGTGACCCTGCCGGTCCGCCGCGCCGAACTGGAAGAACAGGAACTCTTCAAGCAGAATCTTGCGCTGGTTGTGCCCAAACAAAGCCCCATCGCAAAACGTCGCAGTGTTATTCTCGCCGACCTTAAGGATGAATCCTTCCTGCTCCTGGACGAACACACCCGCACCGGCATGTTGCTTCGCGAGCACTTTCGCGAACAAGGGTTCGATCCGCAAATTGTGCTGGACAGTGGCAGCTTCGAGGTGATCAAACGTTACGTTGCCGAGGGGATCGGCATTTCCTTCCTGCCTCGAAACGTAATCTCAGGCTCGGACCGGCAATTGGCCCTGGTCAACGTCTCCGGCCTTCCCCAGGTGACCATCGGCGTCATTCGCCGCCGTGGCGCATACAGAACTTTTGCGGAGAAGGCCTTCTGCGATCTCCTTCGCTGACCGCAGGGTTTCCTGGCTCTCACCCGGTTTGAACGTATTCCCCCGCAATGGTACCTTTACGATCAGTCCGTTCGTCCTATGCAATGTTGGGGCCTTCCATGAATATACTTGTCTTTCTCGTGCTTGCTATCGCAGCTTTCATGCTCGCCCAACGCGTCTACGGCGCGTACGTGGCGCGACGCCTCGGCGTGGATGCGGCCCATCCGACTCCCGCATGCGTCAAGAACGATGGACGCGACTTTGTACCCTCAAAGCGGCATGTCGTATTCGCGCACCACTTTTCCGCAATCGCCGGGGCAGGTCCTATCCTCGGACCCACAATGGCCATCCTCTACGGTTTCGTACCTGCCTGGCTCTGGGTCGTTATTGGCGGCATCTTCATTGGCGCCGTGCACGATTTCACCGCACTCTTTGTATCCGCCCGAGAGCAAGGAAAGTCCATCGCCGAGGTGGCGCGCCAGACCCTGGGCAGACAAGGCGCATTCCTGTTCATCCTTTTCACGACAACGATGATCATGCTCGTCAACGCCTCGTTCCTCAGCGCGGTCACTACCTCGCTCACGTCTATTTGGCCCGTGGACAAACTGGCGTTAGCCCCGGATCAGACCTTTCTCAAAACCGTTGACGTAAATGGCGTCGCGTTTGGCCGGATCGGAGGCATTGCGTCGACTTCCGTACTGATCATCACGCTGTTTTCGCCCATCCTCGGCTGGCTCATGTACAAGCGTGGCATCTCCAAACTGCCCGCTTATCTGCTTGCATCCGCCGTGTGCATCGGCTCGATTCTCATGGGCATCAAGTTTCCGATCATCCTGAGTTCGACTCACTGGCTGATTCTCATCTCCATCTACGTCTTGTTCGCATCGAGCACGCCCGTATGGGTCATTCTTCAGCCCCGCGACTTCATCAACGTTCAGATCCTTTACGCGGGCATTGGGCTCCTCGTCTGCTCCATCATGGTCGCGGGAGGCCAAGGCACGACACTATCCATGCCCTCGTTCAACATTGAAGAAGGCGTGAAGAATCTCGGCCTGCTTTGGCCCATGATGTTTATTACGATCGCGTGCGGCGCCATTTCCGGCTTCCACTCGCTCGTGAGCAGCGGCACCACCGTCAAACAAATCTCCAGCGAAACCGACACGCGCGCCATCGGGTTCAACGCCATGCTCCTGGAATCCTTGCTCGCCGTTTGTGTCCTCGTCGCCGTCGGCGTTGGCCTCACCTTCGACGATTACAAGTCCATTGTCTGGACGGTTGCCGAAGGCCAAAAATCCAACCCGATTCTCGCGTTTAGCCTTGCCTCCGGCCATCTCTACCACAATGCCCTCGGCATTCCTATTGCCCTGGGAACCGTGTTTGGAGTGCTGCTCGTGGAAGGGTTCGTGATAACGACGCTTGATGCCGCCGTTCGCCTCAACCGGTATCTCTTCGAAGAACTGTGGGCCATGCTATTCAAAGAGACCCCGGCAATGCTTCGCAATCACTGGGTCAACTCGTGCTTGGCCGTTTTGTGCATGCTCGTGTTGAGCTACACCAACGCGTTTACCGCTTTGTGGCCTGCGTTCGGCGCGGCCAACCAACTGCTCGCGGCCCTGACCCTTATCGTCGTCACCGCATGGCTGCTCATGAAAGGCCGCACGTTCTTGTTTGCGCTCATTCCCGCGGTCTTCATGATTATCACCACCTTGGCATCGGTCAGCCTGCTGCTCAACAACTATCTCCACAAGGGACAGTACGTGCTTGCCGTATTCGCCTTGCTGATGCTGGCGCTATCCGCGGGCGTGATTGCCCTGGCGATTTCAAAAGTGGTGCTGCCCGCCGTCCGCGGCAACCTTGCCCGAGAATCCGGCAACGCATAAGACATTCCGAGCAGCCTGGAGGAACTCTCCGCGCGCGCCTACTCTATGCTGCGCAGCCGCTCTTGGATGTGGCGCAGCCGCCCTCGGCTGCGACTCTCCACTACCTTATGCAACCGCTGGCCCCATCGGTCCCATGGGCCCCATTCAGTCTCTCAGTTCCCCTCCACAATGAACCCGTGGAACCTCCCCATCCAATACGGCAACAAATACGCTGCGCCATCGTCCTCAACCTGTTCACCATCGCCGCGATCGGGTTCATACGGGTCGCCGTTCCATTTGGAGAAACTACGTTCATCTGCGGGCAAAACATGCGTGAGCACAGGCTTGTCGAACCGGTTGCCCCGATCCGCAAACTGAACATCCGCGCGTATGCTGTTGATCATCGGCCACTGTCGCCGATCCGTCGGAATCTGCCGGAGGTTCTCGATAGCGCCTTCCAGGTCGGCCTGAATGGGATCGATCGTCGCATATACGAACGTGTAGAAACTCGGCTGCTCCGAAGCAACGACCATGTAATGCCGCCTCAGCCCACCGAGCAGCGC
This sequence comes from Candidatus Hydrogenedentota bacterium, assembly GCA_019695095.1. Classification (NCBI taxonomy): domain Bacteria; kingdom Pseudomonadati; phylum Candidatus Hydrogenedentota; species Candidatus Hydrogenedentota bacterium. Next base: position 10,859 of record JAIBAQ010000013.1, on the reverse strand, counting down.
CGCCCGAATTACGGGGTCGTGCTCAATCTGGACGATCGGATACCACGCCACAAACCCAAGCTGGTCGTCCGAATGGTTGTTGTCATCCGGGAACACCTTCTTTGTAAGAAGCACGTTGCTCAAGTAACGATGTTCGACAATCAGCTTGCGGTAATGCTCGAGATACTTCTCGTCACCCGTAATGTAATGTGTTACCCGCAGAAACGACAGCATTTGCAGCGAATTCAGGCCGTTTTCCAGAAAGTTCGACGACGTATCGTTGATGGCCTTCGGGTCCCAGAATCCCCATCGCGTGCGCTCGCCGTCCCAGTCTATCAGTTGATAATCGTTCGCGAGAAGATAATCCGTCAGCGCGCGCACCTGTTTCTCTATTAGCGCCTTCTCTTCGGGGTCGTGCTGCGCGATGTGCTCGTAGTACGTGTAGAAAGCAAAGTAATGCCCGTCAATCTCGTCGCTCGACGTGTCGCTCTTCCAGAGCAGCTTTCCGTCAGGTGTCTCGCGCCACTGCTCGTTCTTGCTGGCCCGCTCAGAAATCGGCACAACACTGCGCGCCACAAGCCCCGGCGTACCCGACGCGTTCTGCAGCATGTACAACGCGTGCATGCTTTCGTGCGCCGACTGTTTTGCCGCCTCATCCTTGGTCGCCCCGTAGCAGAGCGACATCGCCCCCACGTGATACGCCGTCCAGAGGCCGTCGTTGTCGTTGTCATCGATCCGATGGGAAGTAGGATTCTCCGCGTTGTCCAGCACACACTCTGCGACAAGCCCAAACCGCCGGTGGCGCTCATTCACCAGTTTCTCGATGGTCTGCGCCTTTTCAAGCAACGTTGTCGTCTTAACGTCGATGCGGCCGATGCCTTCCGCCGTCAATGTGTAGACCGTCTTCGCATCCGCGCTCACCGCAATCGCTTGCACGAGATCGTTCGGCAAATACCGCTTGCCCGCGCGATAGAACCACTGGCGACCCTTCTCGTAAGGCCGGTACTGGATTAGCCCATGAGCCGTGCCTATCCACAGCCGATCGTTCGAATCGGCCACCAGATCCGTGACTGCCTCGATCGGCATTCCATTCCTGCCCGTGAATGCGCTCCAGGTCCCGTCTGACTGCATGCGGCTGAGGCCCACCGGCGTTCCCACCCACAGCGTCCCCTTCGAGTCCTTCGCAAGCGCCGTAATCGTTGTCGCCAGGGGTCCGTCCACCCCATAGCTTTCGTGATACTTGAGGCCGTCGTCATGCGAAAACGAATACAACCCCTTCTCCGTCCCCAACCACCACGTCGCCCCCAACTCGGCCACTCCGGTCACCGTGCCCTTCAAATCCCGGTTCTGAAGCACCGCCGAAAACTCCGCCGCCGATTTCGCGCAACGCAAAGCTTCCCTCAAACGAATCGGGCCCAACATGCCCACGGTCGAACCTTGCTCCCACTGGCCCGACGCCGTCAGACGGTACGTGCCATCCGGTCCCAGCGCCACAAGATTGCCACCCTCGTCGAAAACGAGGCCTTCCACTTGGCCACCGGGTTGCGGCACAGTGATCGCCCTCACGTGTTCCTCAAACGGGGCAACCGCAATTGGCAACTGCCACGCCTTAGCGTCCATTCCACGGTACATGTGCTCCGGTGAGATAACGGGCGGAACAACGTTCGCCAACGGCGGCTTGACGCCCTGCAATACGTCGACGGGTTCACCGGCCGCAAGGAGTGTGACGATTCCGGCGAAGAAACAAGATCCGATTGTCGACATGACAACGAGTCCTTTCCTGTTGTAGGCCAAAGCCTCGTTTCTGGAAGGGTTGATACCAATGGATTAACCGGCTGCAAACCGGCAATACGGCGTATACCATCCGTGACCGACGATCACGGACCATCTCGTCCGACGCGCCGCGCTCTTCCCGATGTTACTGAGCGGGCGGAGGAGTCTGCTCGGCTGCGGGTGCTGCCGCGGAATCCGCAGCCGGCGGCGTTTCTGCGGCCGGAGCTGCTGGTGCCGGTTCAGCCGGCATCTCTGCTTCCGTGCTCGCAGCCGGCGCTTCCGGAGTCGGGCTCACGGGAACCGTCAGGTTCAGTTTCGGCACGTCCGTAGGCGTTTCCCCGGCTGCTGGAGCACCTTCGGCAGGAGCAGCTTCTGCGGGAGCCGGAGGCGGAGCCAATTCCGGATGCTCCTTGGCAAGCCGATCAATCGCCGCTTGCGCATCCGATGCCGCGTGCGACCCCGCAAAGCTAAGCGAGACTTCCTTATAGGCGTCCATCGCTTCCTTGAACCGGCCGCGCGCTTCTTCCACGCGCCCGATGTTTAACGACTGCTTACGTGCCGCAAAACTCTTCGGCCACTTTGTCGATACCTCTCGATAGTAGGCGATCGCCGCGTCCGGATCGTTCTGCTGTTCAGCGACAAATCCCAACCCTTCCACCGCATCCGCGACGTTCTCGGAATCGGGGAACTGGCTGCGCACCTTCTCAAATGCCTGCTTCGCCTTGTCGTACTCACTGGCTCGCAACGCCGCCTCTCCCAGCATATACGTGATTTCGGCGTGAATCTCGCCGCGCCCATCTGCCAACGGCTCCAGCGCCGCAACCAGCTTGGCGGGCTCATACTCCTTCTGCGCCTCCGCGTACTGCGTCAACAACTCGCGCTTGGCCGACAATGAATGGCCCCGGTAAAGCACTCCCAGCAGGAAGCACACCACGATGAACACGGCCGCCCCGGCATACAGAGCAGGATTCTCTTTCACTTGCTCCACAAACGCCGCCCAATCGCTCTTCTCTACCTTGTGATCGTCGAAAAGCGACTTCACAACCTTTTTCTTCTTGGGATCCTGGGCCATTGCCGTGACTTGCTCCTTAGCTCATTCCGGTTACTGAACGCGTGACCACTCGGTTATCTGCCATTCGCCGTTGACTTTCTCCAGGTAGATGTTCACCTGCCCCTGGATGTTCAACGGCGGATTCTTCTCTGCGTTAAACGGCTCAGCCCGCGTTCCAAACGTCTCCACAACGCGCGCCCTCGTTCCCTGCACAAACACCCGCGGCGGCACTCGCGTCACGCGGACCTCTTTGTAGTTCTTGAAAAACTCATTTAGATAATTCTGCAGGGCCGTGTAATCCATCCCTTCAGGATCGCTGTAACTCCGCGAAATATGCGCCAACACCTTGAATATCCGCCGCGATTGGATACCCTGATGAATGTCCGTCAGTACCGCGGCTATCTGATCCTCGTCGCTGACCTTCTGACTCGTAATCCCCGGAATGCTCGGCATTTCCTCGGTTATCGGCGAATTGCATCGTACAAATGCAGCCGCCAGAAGAATCAGTGCGCTGACGAGGACCGCGCGCTTCATTGCGTGCCGTCCGGTGTCATTGTCAATATGAGTTGACGCCCGCCGGCCGCCATGCCAAGGTCGCGAATCTCCACCTTCAGTTTCTTTCCGGGCTTCCGGAAACTGAGCTCAATGACGCTTGCCTCAATCGTATTCGTCAACTGCCAATCTGCCGCCGGGCACTCCCGAATGTAGAAGTTCGCCAGCTCGTTCGGCTTCGACTTCGTCATATACACCATGCGCCCCACCTGAAACGACTTGTCCTCATATACGAACGTACGTTCCATGTCCGCCTTCACGCCCGTCGGCAGCGGAACATCCGGAAACCGCTGCTGTGCCGAAAGCGCAAGACCCTGCTGCGGTGGGGCGGGCTCCACTCCTTGCGGTGGCGCCGGTTCTGCCGGAGGCGCGCCCTCCAACTGCGCGGGCGGACCGCTCTGGCGCACAAACGGATTGTTCACCGACTGACAAGAACTGAACAGGAAACCTGCAGCAAGGGCCAGGCAAATCAGCCGACCCGTCGCCATGCATACCGCATAGTTTCGACGCATCATTGAAGTCCCCTTTCCGCGCGTCACCGCGCTAATGCTACCGTGTCCCCCGCACAAGCGATCTGACCTACCGAAGGAGCCGCTCATCGCGATTCCACTCCACACAGAGACAGTACGGCGTCGCGCTCAAACCATGTAATGAATGTACGCCGCCGTGGGAAAGTTGCACGAAACGGTTCATACGATACTTCCTAAATACTGGCGGGTCAAGTTCCGCGTCCGCACGCCTGACTTCCGCCCACTTCCTCCAAGTTTTGCCGCCCTCGCCGTCTTTACTATCCTTGCAATCCCCGCCGTCCTCACAGTCCACTTCGTCCACCTCGTCCGTGTCAGTCCGTGCTACAATCCCACCTCAACCCCAGGGAAAAAGCACCATGCCCCTCCAAAGGTCCACGGCCCTGCTCTCAATCACCATCGCGCTGGCCAGCCTGTTCACCGCCCAATCTCACGCTACGGTCTATTACCTTGCCGCCAGCGGCTCCGACGAAAACCCCGGCACATCACCCGATGCGCCCTGGAAGACACTATCCCGCGCCAACACCACGGTCTTCCTCCCCGGCGACCGAATCCTTCTCCGGCGTGGCGACACCTGGCGCGGCCAAATCATCCCCGCCGCCTCCGGCGCCGAAGGTGCCCCGATCCTCTACGGAGCATATGGCGAAGGCGAAAAACCGCTCATACTCGGCTCCGTGCAGAAGAACCGTCCCGAAGACTGGGTCGACCTTGGCGGCAACATCTGGTCCACGACCAACCCCGCCGCGACCGGCTCAGAAGTCCTCACGCCCGCGATGCGGTTTCATACCGAAGGCCAGGCCCGTGCACAACTTACTGCCAACCCGCGCGGCTTCACCGTGACATGCTCGTCCTCCGGCGAAGCACCCTCCGAAATCCAAGCCTTCACACAACGCTTCCCCGTGAACGCCGGTGCGCTCTACAAACTCGTTTTCGCAACGAAGACCACGCTACCCTTCGACATGCCTCCACCAAGGCTGTTCAAAGACGGCCCCCCGTGGTCATCCTACGAAGAACAACGCAACGTTGCGCCCCTCCACAACGAAGGGGAACGGCGATTTGAGTTGTACTACCGCTCCACCATCGCCGCGCCCGACGCCCGCATCGGTTTCATGCTCGGCCAGGCTATGCCCCCCGGCGCGGCATTCGAAGTGTTCGACATGAGCCTCGTCGAATGCCTCGGCGACGGTTTTCTCGACCGCGACGTCGGCAACATCATCTTCGACAATGAAAAGTCCTGCGGCTTGAAAGTGTGGGAAAAAGCCGATCTCGACAAACAAGACGAATACTGGTACGACGAAGACGCCCGCGTCGTATGCGTATACTCCACAGCCAACCCCGCCGTTGTGCACGCCAACATCGAATGCGCTCTACGCCGCCACCTCATCGACCAGACCAACCGGTCTCACCTCATCTACGAAAACCTGACCCTCAAATACGGTGCTGCCCACGGCGTCGGCGGCGCAAACACACACCACATCACCGTTCGCGACTGCGATTTCGGCTACATCGGCGGCGGCGACCAGATGGGAGGGGACAAAACCGTCCGCTTTGGCAACGGCGTCGAATTCTGGGCCAACGGCCACGACTGCCTCGTCGAACGCTGCCGGCTCTGGGAAATCTACGACGCCGCCCTCACCAATCAAAGCAGCGGCCCACGCACGAAGCATTACAACATCGTCTACCGCAACAACGTCATCTGGAACTGCGAATACTCCTTCGAATACTGGAACCGTCCCGAAGACTCCGAGACCTACGACGTTGTCTTTGAAAACAACACCTGCGTCAACGCCGGCCACGGCTGGGGCCACGCTCAACGCCCCGACCCCAACGGCAGACACCTCTGCTTTTACTCCAACCCCGCGCAAACCCGAAACCTGATTGTTCGCAACAACATCTTCTACGAATCAACCACTGTCGGCCTATACCTCCGCGGCTGGACCGACGCTGGCCGCGCGGGCCTCACCCTTGAAAACAACTGCTGGTACCAGGAAACCGGCCCCCTTATCCTCATGGAAGACACCAACTACACCATGGCCCAATTCGCCGGCTACCAAACCGCCACTGGCAAAGACGCCCAATCCATCACCGCCAACCCGCTTTTCCGCGACCTCGCCGCTCACGACTTCCGCCTAACCCAAGGCTCACCCTGCATCGCAGCAGGCAAAGACACGGACGTCAAAACCGACTTCGACGGCAAGCCCCGCGAAGGAAAGATGAATATCGGCGCATTCGCTTTTACACCCTAGATGCTCGCTCGAGCACAGCCTACCCCTGTCATTCCGAGTCCGCCTCAGGCGGACGAGGATTCTGGCAAAGCCAAACTTCTTACCCTCGATACCGCAGACTTCACGGTGTTGTTGCAGCACCCTGCGCGTGATTGTCCTCCTTGAACAGTGGTTTGCCGCACGACCCGCAGTACATCACAAACTGCCTTTGCTGCATTCCACAGTGCGGGCATTTCATCGATGCCGCCAGAAGGTCGGAATTCCAGTGAACACCTGTAACCTTCCAGACCCCTTCGTCGAATTCCAGGTCTAAGGTCAGTGTCGCCGTACCTTTGCTGTACATCGCTTGATAGGTGACCCTTCTCGTCTTCCGGCCATCCGAATTCCAGTTCGTGTGTACATGTCTCGGTGATTTGGACTCAAAACTCCCCAAGGCCTGGTCCAAGATCCGACACATCGCGTTGAAGTCCTTGGAATCTGCCACTTGACGCAACTTGGGTGATGCGCTTGCGTAGGCTTCATCATACTTGCCCTGATCGATAAGTGAGAGAAACGCGTCTACTTCCGGTTCAACTGTTGCTGCTGTCTTATTGACCACAAACATAATCACCACGAACAGACATGCCGTGAGAAGTATCACGATCCCACAGCCCATACACGCGATACTTCCCGGAGCTCCAAGATAAAGTTCTCTGCGCGGGATTGGCGGCGGAACGGGTTGTCTTTCCGAAGACGAGATTGCTTCCGTCATGGAATCCCCCTTAAAGACGGCATGTACTCGACTCACTCGCAATTGGCCATGCGCATAGCATACTCATGCAGTCATGACGATACGAGAGGCATCACCTAATTCCTAATGTTCTTGCCTCTTGTGTCGCCCAGCGCATTGGCTTTCATGTCCTTGACGCTCGCTCACGCACACTCCTTCCTGCCATGCCACGCGAGGCATCTGGCAACGACAACCTTTCCTCCTGTCATTCCGAGTCCGCCTCAGGCGGACGAGGATTCTGGCAAAAAAACAACCTTCTCCTCCATTGCACAACCCATCCACGCGCGCAGACTCCGCGCGCAATGCTCTTCAATTCCCTCTTCGTGCCGTAGGCACGGCATACTCCAGCCCGGGGTGAGATTCGCGTCCCAAACGCGAATCGAAACCCCGGGTACCCAGCCCCTCCCACCGAGCGTCCTGTAAGGACGCAAGTGGTTCCTCCCACCACCTCATCGAGACCGCGTGATCCACCTCTACCTCGCCGCGTACAATGCCCCTGGCAATATGTATCGCCCGTTCATATCACGCAAACGGCACCAGGGGGGATCGGTCGTGAGAGCATTGAATGGATTCCTGACACTGCTGGCAATTGGCGCGCTTGCGGCTTCCGCGCAAGACACAACCATCTCGCTCGAAGGCAAGATCGTCGCAATGGCCAATCCCGCCGACACCACCTTCTCCCTGCGCACAACCTCGGACGCCTCGGATTTCCTCGCCAACGCCGCACCACTGTTCAAACCGGCACGCGTGACTCAAACTGTCGTCACCATCGCCCCCTTCGGCGAATGCAATGCCCTCGAACTTGTGGCCGAAAACGGCGACACCACCGTCGTCGCTGTCAACTCCGAATTGCCCTTCGCCTTCATCCAGTCCCGTCACACCAACACGAGCGCGCAACCCGAACCCATCGCCGACATGACCCCGTTCCGCTCGCCGCTTGCCCTATCCGTACCTGCAACGGAATTGAAAGTGCTCGGCACAGCCGGACTCACCGCTCCCGATGCTAACCCCGGAAGCTATACCTTTCTCGCCGTCGCAAACCCGAAAACCCGCGCAGGCGTAGTTGCCGCGTGGCTCTCCCAGGATCGAGGCAGCGGTCTCGTCTTCACACGCGTCGAAAACAACGCCGTGATCCTCGAGCCCCGCTGCGAATACGGCGGCGCGCTTCTCGAACCCAGCGCAACGCTTGCCTCCGAATGGTTCGTCGTCGGTTACTTTGACGATGCGCGACTTGGACTCGAACAATACGCCGATCTCGTCGCGGCGTATTACCAGATAAAACTCCCGCCGCAACCCGCTGGATACTGCACCTGGTACTCCGATCGCAGCGGCGGCGCATCCAACCAGAAGGACCTCAAAATCCTCGCCGGTTTCGCCGCCGGGAAACTCGCCCCCTACGGCTTCAGCTTCGTCCAAATCGATGACATGTGGCAAGGTCCTTCTCGCGAATCCCGTCCCCTGAACACCAGCACCTTCACGGAGGAGTATCTGGGCAAACCTATAGATGCCAAAGATAAATGGTGGAACGGCCCGCACTCCGACTTCACGCGCCACGCGCCAGACGGCCCCTACGGCGACGGCGGTATGCAGGTCGCCGCCGCCAACGTGCGCGCTGCTGGTATGACCCCCGGCATTTGGCTTATGCCTTTCGCGTGGAACCCCACTTGCGACGCTCTGAAAGACCATCAGGATTGGTTTGTGAAACAACCCAACGGCTCGCTCTACTACGCATTCTGGGCCGGATGGTGCCTTGACATGTCGCACCCCGATGCCCGCGCATTCCTCGCGGATAACATTCGCCGCATCTGCCGCAATTGGGGATTCGGGTACCTCAAACTCGACGGCCTCTGGACCGGCACCGGCACAAGCATCCTCTACGTCAACAATGGTTACGCGAAAGACGACTACGGAACCTCCGTCCTCCACGACGAACACATGACTCCCGTCGAAGCCTATCGCAACGGCCTCAAAGTCGTGCGTGAAGCAGCGGGGGAGAAGACCTTCCTCCTCGGCTGCAACGTCGCCCAGAACATGCGCACCCTCGGCGCGAGCTTCGGCCTGCTCGACGCCATGCGCATAGGTCCCGACAACGGACAAGACTGGGGGGGGATCAAGACCGGCCCCTGGCACGGCACCAACCGCTACTTCTTCAACGGTCGCGTTTGGTACAACGACCCCGATCCCGTTTATGTCCGCGCATCCGTCCCTATCGAACAAGCCCGCCTGATCTGCTCGTGGGCGGCTCTCAGCGGCGAACTCACCGTCAATAGCGATTGGCTTCCCGGCCTTCCCGAAGATCGCCTCGATATCCTGCGCCGCGTCATGCCAACCCACCACCTCCCCGCGCGTCCCGTTGACTACTTCGAACAGGATATGCCCCGTATCTGGCAAGTCGTCGACGCAAGAGAAGACTACCGCCGCGACGTTGTTGGTCTCTTTAACTGGCACGACTCCGAAGCCGCTGACATCACCGTCACCTGTGAAAGCCTTGGCCTTCCCAAAGACACCGAATTCGCCTGCTTCGACTACTGGGCTAACGAGCTCTTGCCTTCGTTCAAGAATGAACTCACGCTTAATGTCCCCGCCAAGTCCTGCCGCGTACTCGCTATTCGCGCCATGGAAACCCACCCCTTCGTGATAAGTACCAGCCGTCACGTCACGCAAGGCGCCATGGATCTATTCGACGAAAAGTGGGAGAGCGTATTGAGCGGCGTGAGCACGGTCGTCGCCGGGGAACCCTACGAACTGCGGATAGTCTTGCCAGGCGACGTATGGGCTCGTCAGACTATCGGTACGAGTCCTCATTCGGTCGACGCCGTTTTTCACGGCGACAAAGACTGTTTGCGAGCCACGCTCACAAGTAAGAAATCAGGTTCGGTGAAGTGGTCCATCGACTTCATTTCCAGACGGGGTTGACCGAACCGCCGCACCGATAGCGCCGGGTAGATGCGAGGTACAGTCAATGATATCTCTGATTGCGCTCTTCATTGTCCAAGCAGCATCGGCCAGTGAACCGTCTATCTCAGTAACCGTGTTGGCTGACCGCAACTACGCCACCATCACAAACGCACTGCATCCCGGTAACCGCATCGGTTATCGATTCCATGAACATACACCGATGATTGCAGGCGACATACCCGCAAACGATTCATCGTCCGAAGAATTGCGCAAGGCCGCTGACGCCCTCCAATCCTCGTTCACGAACCGCCCCGGTCTTCGCACGAAGAAGATCGTACTCGGCGACGCCGATTGGCTTCCCCAAACATGGACCTTCTACCTCGCGCCTGCTGAAGACGGCATCGACATGCTGTGGATTGTCGAAACCGCAGACAAAGGACTCAACGAGTACTACGCTGTCCAACAGTGCTTCCGGATGGGCGGCACGACCAACGTCGCATGGCGACGCGAAATCGCCGAGACCCCCGCCTTCAGCGAATATGACCTCTGGGACGAAACACAACGCGACATCACCTCGAAGACGGGCTTAACCCACGTCGTTCGCCACGATTCATGGCAGCCACTGCCCGCCATTCGCGACACCGTCGGTGCGCGCACCCCGCTCGGCATCGCCATGGACTCCCTGATCACCAACGGCCATGTCGACACCATGCCCGAAGTCGGCCCCTACAACGCGCGCATGCTCGAACCCACGGACTCCGGCCTTATCGTGCGCACCAACCTCGACAAGACCTGGGTCTGCGGCATCTACTGGCAACGAACGACCCACGTCACCGATCACCACCCCGCCGACTGCCTCCACAGCATCGTCAACATCGGTGGCATCCCACCACACTCGAAACGCGCCCTGGGCGGCAAGATCTACTGGTTCAAAGGATCGCTCGACGATCTCCGCGCACACTTCAAGCGCGACTTTCCCAACGAACCCAAGTAATACACGCGGAAACGCATGCACACCCTTCCGCAGCCTAAACCCTCTTACTCTATGTCAGTCCGTGCTCGTCTGTGCTGATCTGTGCCCGTCC